>NZ_JBFTOF010000034.1:0-54075 GCF_056397845.1 Rhizobium sp. 05L419 | reverse complement strand
CCTCGACACCCGCACCTACCACAAAGGCGTCAAGGTCTCCAATGCCCAGATGGCAAGCCTCGACATCACCGGCGACGCTTTCCATCCAGAGTGGAACTACACCATCACCCCAAGAAACACGTAGCGGTTATTCTGCGAACTGTCCTTAGCGTCCGAAATTTTCGATTTATTTCGGACGCCATAACCCGGATGGCCGCCTTGAAGGGATACGAACCGCCGATCCTGTCTTTCCGCAGTTGAGGAGCGAGATTCAATTATCGGCTCTGCCAATTTCAAATCTCTTCATACAGGCGGTGCCACCTTCCGACGTGGCAGCCGGCCGAGCAACAAGGCTAGCCCGGCTATCGCAGGTAGCGCATCACTTCGTGTTTACCGACGTCGCCAGCGATACCCCGTGCATGATTGGCGATGCGATCGTCGACACGAGGGCGACGAGATCGGCCTGCCGTGCGGTGGAGGTCTTCGCATAGGCCCGGCTAAGATGGGTCTTTAACGTATTCTCGCTTATGGCAAGCGCAGCAGCACATTGAGCTGCACTCAATCCTCTGCCGATCTGCAGGACGACCCGTGCCTCGGCCGGGGTCAGATTGTAAAGCGTGATCAACACGTCTTCTGGCGGAGGAGAAGCTGAGATGGCGGTTGATATGAACACGGCAGCGCATGCAGGCCTAAACGCTGCTCGGGCCGTTCCTTCGCTCAATGGCAGGATATAGGCGACCGCCGGAGACTGGCTCGGTGTGGAAATCGGAAGGCCGATACCGCGCGATCCTAACAGGGCGTCCGCATGGGCCGCGGCCTCTATTGCTTCCAGCAATGCGCGTGAAACAACCGGCGTTTGGGCCTGAAGAACGCCGTTTCGCGAGCGCAGAAGTACTTGCTCGTCAAGCATTTTGGCCGCATGGGCGTTGGCGTGGAGAACTGCACCATCTGCTCCAGTGAGTATGACGGGGACTGCGAGGCTGTCGAGTACACCGCGATACATACCGGTGGTGAGGCGCGTCTGATCCAGGAGGTCGCCAATCAGGGAAGCCCGTCGCAGGTGGGGTGAAAGCAACGCCAGAAAGCGCTGTTCTTCGGCGCTGATGGGCGGCCGATTCGCCCACGTCGTCGTACTGAATAGTCCGATCCGGTCGGCAGTATGGACGAACTTCGTCGTACACGCCTCGCGCAAGCCTTGAGGTTTTGCCCATTCCTGAAAGAATGCGGATTCCTCCAGTTCCACCTCGCTGACGAGAGACAATGTCCGCTGCGGCAGATCGATGTCGCCAATGACCGCTGCCCTCAGGCCCGGTATCGCGTCGAGCTCGTAGTCCTGTAGCGCTCTCAACTGCTCGGCATCCCAGGGAGATTGAGCCGCAAATCTACCTCGACTGTCCGTGACGCTGGTGAGCGCAATCGTCGTATAGGCGGCGTCGATGGTACTCGTAATGCGGGTCAGGACGCCCGTCCAGCCTTCCGGGCTCAAGGCGCAATCATAGATCTCGCCGATAATCGAGGACAGAATTTCGTCACCCAGTCTGCTCATACCGTCCCCTGCACAATCGCTTCGTCTCACCTCCGCCAGTCGGGCACTGGCAGCAATACCAGAAGATATGCAATCGAAAGCGCTCGTGGCGCAAGCTCCGCCGGGAGACAAAACTAAGACATCATACTTGCGGGTGACGACATTGCCGGGAGCGTGCTCTAGACGTCGTTGGTCAGGACGCGACGCGTCCTTCAGAGAACTTCGATTTCAAGAACATCCATGGATATCTGACCCCACTATCGACCGCGCCAATGCACAAGATTCGTTGTGGTGTTCCGTTTCGACTTGKGTTTGTTGAATTTTCATCTTTTTTAACAAACAAAGAGGTCTGAATATTGAAAACATATATTTATTCATCCGCGGATTTACCTGAACATTTGGGAAATGACGCACGTTTTTCATTGTGGCGCGATATATATACGGCAGATATCGCAGCTGTTGAATTAGGAATCTCCGACAAGGATCCATTCTATGCCAAGTTCGAAGCTTCGCATATTGGGGGGCTAGTCTATGCAAAAATGACCGGAACCATCAATCGCGTCACGCGATCCCGGCAAAGCATCCTTGCAGACACACACGATTGCTATTCGCTCGTCATCAACACGAGCCCCACACCGATCGGGGGGGCTTACCGGCAAAACGAGATCGAATTGAAGCCGGGCGAAGCATTCCTCGATGCGGGCGAGCCGCAGACCGTTGTAGGCCAAGATCGCAATAACTGGATCCATCTTGGCATTCCGAAGAAGCTCTTGGATGTATCCTTCGCCAAGATCAACGACAGGCAGGGCCTTGTCGCCAGACACGACGCCGAAGCGCTCCGCCTGCTGCGGAATTATCTCATGCTTTTCGACACAGGCGGTCTGCCCGCTTCGCCGACGCTGGCTGCCCATATTGCAGCGACTATCATCGATCTCGTTGGGCTGGTCACGGGCGCAAAGGGAGACGAAGCGGAACTCGCCGGCTTGACCGGCTTGCGCGCAGCGCGCTTGGAGGCTGTCCTGGCCCACATCCGCACCGACGTCGCCAATCCCGAGCTTTCCGCCGAGTTCATCGGGCGTAAGCTCCAGCTCTCTGCTCGCTACATACAGGATCTCCTGGCCGCGACCGGGTCCGGATTTTCCGCGCGCGTTCTCGAGCTGCGCCTGCTGCGCGCCAAAACTATGCTGAACGATCCTCGTCATGCTTCCAAGAGGATCAGCGAAATCGCCTACGAGGTAGGGTTCAGCGACATCTCGTATTTCAACCGCTGCTTCCGGCGACGCTTTGGAGATACGCCTGGCTCCGCTCGCTAGGTCGAACTTCCAAGATCGTTTCGGCCGTATGTGTTCTTTAGGTAAGGCGTGTCCCCAAGTCCAGTCGACGCGATGGCTTTGCTCATGTTGATCCCGGTCACGCGAAAGCCCGTGACCTCATAAACATGGCGGGCGCGTTCGTTGTCCTTGGCGACCCGCAGCTTTATTTGCTCAAACCCTTTGCCCTTCAGCTCGTCTTCGAGAACCTCCAAAGCCTGTTTGCCAAGGCCTTTTCCCTGATGGGCGGCAAAGATGTGAAAATCGCTGATGAATGCCGAGCGCATCGCCGCGTCCGGCTTGTACCAGAGGTAGCCGACAAGCATTTCAGGGCGTTTCGATTGATCGATCAAACAGAGCAAGACCTGCCCGCTCGTATTGACGCCGTCAGGGAGATCGGCTGCAATTTCCCGTTTCGCTTGCGCAAGCGAATGAAGATCCGAAAGCCCGTAGTTTGACGAAATTTCGGCGGCATATTCAGGGATGAAATAAGCGAGATAGGCGGAATATTCGCTTTCTCGCATCAGCCTTAATGAAATCATTGAGTCATTCCCGTTGTGACAGCGAGCATCAGTGTCGAGTACTAGCGACTTATGCTGATTACGCAACTACCGCTCCCCGGGCGTTCAATCCGGTAATGAGACCGGTCGGGCTGTGGGCAAAGCGCTGGGATTCAGCGCGCACACCGTGGACAAAGGCAGACCACTTGCGGGGGTGTCGAACGCCTCCTCGCTTCGTGGGCCGAACTGCGACGCGCCAGTCCTCGTAGGTCTCGTTGAGCGAAGAAGTACCCCCGGCAGGCTCGACGCGGCCGCGCCGCCGGTAGTCTGGCGCTTTTGCGAAGGGCCTTGTGCCAAACCAGATCCGGATGGCGCCTGTGATGGCGAGGGAGACCTGCCAGACACGCGCCGGCAAGCGCTTGCATCAATAGCCTGGTCGATATTCAGCACAGCGGCTGCCCGTCGGTCGCATCGAGCAGAAGGATGGCGAAAAGCACAAGACAAACGACCAGCACAAAACGCTGCTGCCAGACGATGCGGCGCGATCCGGCAATCCGCCGGTCGAGCCCAGGCGGGGCCGTGTCGGGTGTGCGAAACCGCATACGAAACAGCAGGTCGTCGATGGCGGCAAGCCCTGCCGCTTCGGTCTCGTGGCTTGACGCAAGGCGAAACAGCAGGGCGTCGAAGAGCAGGTGGATCGTCAATGCGAGGACGATGAGACCGAAGGCGAGCAGGAGGAGCCAGCCGAGTGGTGAAGCAAAGCCTTGATACCCTGCCGTGATCGGGCCGAGGACTACGGGTAACAGGGCTGCCAGCCCGCAGACGATCGCATTGCGCGCGAGATTGCGCGCAGCCGCCGAGGTTGTCGTCTTCCACTGCGTCATTGCACACCCTCCGTCACGGCAGGGATGGTTTCCACTGGCAGATGAACATGGCGCCCCGCGCCCTCGATCAGCCGAAGTGCTTCGCCTGGATTGTCGCAACGTCGGCTGACGAGGAGCCAACGCGCGACGACGCAGGCGCTGCGCTGGAAGCCCAGCGCACAGCAGACGAGAACCGGTCCCTGCTGCCGCGCAGCCTCAACAAGGTTCGCCGCGGCCCGCATCTCGGCCATGTCGAGGGCCGTAAGATCAAGTATGGGGAAGCTGTACCAGCGCGCGACCGTGCCACTCGGCCGCTGGAGCTCCCCGGTCATGTCGATCACGCTGGCAAAACGGTCGGCCTCGCGGCGACGCGGAAAACGACCGAGATGGACACCGTCGGCAATCACCACGGATTCCGGCATCCGCCGGGTCCAGAGCCAGATGTTGATGAGGGCGCCGAGACGGTAGGGCGCCAGTAGCCAGCGGCTGGCAAGCGTGACCCGGCCGTCGGCGCGCTTCTGGAATATCCGCGGGCCGGCGCCGAAATATCCGACAGCGACAATCGCCAGAGCAAGGGCCGGCCAGAGAAACAGGAGTGCCGCGGCCGAGCGAGGGGTGCCGAGCGCTGCAAGGCCGAGGCAGACGACGGCACCGCACAGATAATAGATGCCGAGACGGCGTGACTTTGGATCGCCGGTCGCTGCGAAATTCGCCAGAGGCGAACCGGCATCGCGCGGAAAAAGCCAGGCGGCAAACAAACCAAGCAGCATGCCGGTCGGTATGTCGATGACATGATGCTGCCACGTGGTCAGCACGGAGGCACCGATCAGGAAGCACCAGACGTGCCAGCCAAGCCGCGCCTTGCGCGGCAGCCGGCCGCGTAGGTGATCCCAGATGACCACCAGAAGCGCGATATGCAGCGACGGCGCCTGGTTGAACGGCTTGTCAAAGCCACCGAGGACGGCGAACATGAAACCGGGCAGGCCACTCGTTTCCGGCCGCACGAAGATCGCTTCGAGCGGAAACGCGATAAAACAGGCGACGGCAACGATCTGGATCGTCAGATACCGCCTCGCGAGCGTATCGACATCGCGCGGTGCGGTGTTGACGAACAGGCAGAGCGCATAGAACAGATTGATCGACCAATACGGAATGATCGTCCATCCGAGAAACGGAATGGCGCCTTCCCATGCGAAGGCAACATTCGGCACGTAGGTGCGTTGCGATGCCAGCCAATTGGCACCGCCATAGCTGAGATAGAAGAACGGAGCCAGGAAAGCGAGCCAGAGCGCCGCTCGCTTCAGGACCGGCGCTGCCTGGGAAAAAGTGGGACGTGCCTTCTCCACGCTTTGCCCTCAGGTTCTCTCGGCAAGTGAGACGGTGAAAATGCCCCACTGGTCGATGCGCTGTTCGATCTTGCGGAAACCGGCCGCAGCGACCAGCTGGTCCATTTCCTCCTGCGTCCGGCGCCGCATCACCCACGCCTCGCCGCCGCGGTGGGAGGTCAGCGCGCGGGCGATCATCTCGAGTTGGGGATGCCATGGCTGGTTGGTGTAGATAAGCAGACCCCTGGGCTGCATTGCGCGGGCGATCCCATTCAGTGAGGCGGCGACCATCGCATTGTCGGTAAACAACTCGTAAAGGCCGGAGACGATCGCGAGATCCGGGGCCGGCGTGATCGCAGCCAGCCCCTCTCCATCAAAGGCATCCTGCTGGCGGAAGCTCACGAAATCACCCAGTCCACGCTCGGCGATGCTCTTGCGGCCGGCATCGACATTGATGGAGGAATAATCCTGCAACCGCGCACTATCGGGACGCACCGAAGCCGTCTCGATCGCATCAAGGACATAGCGGCCGTGCCCGGCCGCTATATCGAGCATGTGGGTACTGCGGCCGGCTGCTTTCAGGCGCTGCAGCGCGCGATCGATCAGGTCCTGCAAGTGCAGCTTGCGCTGCCTGATGCCGCGCCAGCCGATCGCCTCGAGGAACACCTTGTCGATCAAACGCCCGCCGGGACCGAGCCCGCGCGGCTTGTTCTCGTAGACGTAATCGAGCGTCGAGCCGGAATCAAAACCGGTCTTGACCCCGGTCCTTATGCCTTCGGACACCAGGGCGCCGATCTTGATGTTGAGGCGGCTGAGGGCCCAGTAGATGCCGCGTGGGGATGTGGCGTCCAGCGGGCTCGCGAGCCGGTCAGCCTCGTCCTTGGTATAGCCTTCGACATCGGCGGAGCGAAGGTCGGCAGGCGCCCGGGGCTCGGCGAAACGCGCATCGATAAAACGGCGGACCTTGGCCAAGGCAATCGCGCGGTCCTTTTCGCCAAGCGTGTCATGGTAGAAGCCGGCAAGGACATGCCGTTCCTTGATACGGCTGCCGAGGTTTTCGTAAAACCGGTGCTGCGGCGCGTGTCGCACCACCCAGTCGCTGCCGGAGATCAACAACTGGGTTGGCACGGTGATGGCGCGGGCGTCGCCGACGACCCGGGCTGCCGCCTCATAGAGCTGCAACAGGATGTTGGAAGCAATCGGCCGGGAGATCAATGGGTCGGATTCGTACGAGGCGATACGCTCAGGATCATGCGTCAGAAACCTCGCCTTGACATAGGAATTGACGAAGAATGTCCCTTTGAGCTTTTCCCAGAGCGCAATGCTTTCTTTGGCAAAAGGCACGTAGAGCTTGACGCTGAAGGCCGGTGAGGCCAGCACGAGCGCACGGATCGGCGGCGCATAGTCGTGCACCCAGGTGGTGGCCAGGACCGCGCCGACGCTCTGCGCGATGACGGCAATGTCTTCGACGGCAGTACCGCTTGTCTCGCTGACATGGCGGACGAAGCAATCGAGATCACGCGCCGAGGCCGCAAAGGATGGCGAATAGCCGCGCGCTCCCGGTGAACGCCCGTGGCCGCGTGCGTCCCAGGCGTAGAAGGAAAAATCATCGAGGCCGAGCTCAGTGGCGAGATGGGCGACGCGGCCGCTATGCTCATGGCCGCGATGGAGAAGAATGATTGTGCCCCTTGGTGCAGCGCTCGTCGAAGGCCACGCCCGATAAAAGAGTCGGGTGCCGTCATGCGAAGCGAATTCGGATTCACGCATTGGTCTGGCCGTCGAGGACGGTTGCCCGCTATCGGCAGTTTGCAGCACGGTCTTCTCCAATTCTGATGGGTGGATAGGTTGCATCCATTGGCGGGCACAGTGATTTGCTTTCATTGCAAAAGTCTAGTTGCAAATGTAAGTCCTTTGCATGAACCGATATGAAGTACGGCCTTCCTCACAGGTACGACGATCTGCACCGCCCGAGCCGGGATAGACTTCTCCGATGCCACGAAATTCCACTGAGGTAACATGTCTGTCTATCAATTGAAGTCCCGATTTCAGAATATTCTTCGCCCTCTGGTGCGCTCCCTCGCGGCACGAGGCGTCACCGCCAATCAGGTGACGGCCGTTGCTGCCGCCGTCTCGGTTGCATTGGGCCTTTTTCTGAGCGTCGCCCCGCTTCCGCATTGGTTCCTGCTGGTGCCTGTATGGTTTCTCCTGCGCATGGGTCTCAATGCCATCGACGGCATGCTCGCTCGCGAACATGGGCAGAAGAGCATTTTAGGCGCGTATCTGAACGAGATCGGTGACGTCGTGTCGGATGTCGCCCTGTATTTGCCGTTTGCGCTCATCGATCCGAACGGCTTGGTACCGGCAATGGCCGTCATATTCCTCTCGGCGCTGACGGAATTTACCGGCGTTCTGGGTCAAACGGTCGGCGCAAGCCGGCGTTACGACGGGCCACTGGGCAAGAGCGACCGTGCGGTGCTTTTCGGCGCGCTCGGAATCTTTGTCGCGGTTGGTGGTACGTTTGCAGCATGGACTTGGTGGCTCTGGGCAGTGGTGGCTCTACTTCTCGTATGGACGGTCATCAACCGTATCAGCGCCGGCATTCGCGAGGCGCACACGGCCGCCCGATAGCGAGCGGACCACCGATGCTGCCGGCTCTTCCATCGGCAAATGTCACCCGGAAAACCGTAGGGCAGCACATAAGCGTCTCGCAGCGACCAGTCTTTTGGATGCACCCCGACTATTCCACGGAGGGGATGACCCTTAGCGGGGTAGCGTAAGACTCGATACGGAGCGATTCGTGACCAAGTATGCTGACGCGTCGAAGCGGTGCTTCCTCAAGTGAACCGTCGGCGCTTTTGCGGACTGCGAACTGCCAGAATGACAATTCGCCGTCGGCGGCCAAAGCTTTCCCGATGGCACTCGCATCATTGCCCTTGAGTCTGGCGATTTCAAAAGCCGTGAGCCCGACAATGATCTCGTCTTTGACGGTGACGGTTTTGAATAAGGAAATGGGCTCCTGAGCGGATGTGGTGCCGGTAAACGACATTGCTAGCCCCATGAGCCTGCGCAGAGCAGGAGAATTGTTGACTTGAGATGGGACGCAAACATTGGAGCCCTCTGAGTTGAAATCGCGTCTTTTGGCTTTGTCATATCGCGACCTTGTTTCTCGGGCGTTTCAATCTACGCGCAGATTCGGCGACCGGCGACCCGCGACAGTGGCGGTAACAGTTGCTTTGTGAATTCCGGATTTCTCCGGAAGCGGCGTCTGAATGTTTTCAGGATGCGAAACGCCGTGTTCGCTTTGCTCATTGGCGGCGGCGATCATCACGGCGCTGATTGTGTCGTAGGCTCCCGCCCAGGCGGTTCGCAATGCGGGCGTGAAGCGCTCGCCGAAAAACAAAGACAGAGTTTCGAGAAGGGCGGTGCCGACGGTAACATAGTGTTCGTCGCGGACACCGTAACGTACGTGCTTGACGGCGAGGTTCGTTAGCGTCGGAGTGACTGCCTCGATCCTCCGCAGCGCGCCCACGACGAGTGCCAGCGCCGCCATCAGCTTCTTGCCCTGTTCCGACATGTCTGTCCGCGGGAACAGGCGTTTGAGTGAGGGGTCGTTGACGAACAGCCGTTCGTAGAACAACGCCGCTGCATCGTCGCGGACGCTGAACACCTCGGCGAAGCTGCGTTCCAGCATGATAATTTCGGATTCCTGCATCGCCCATCTCCTGCGTTTTGTCGAATGCTGCACGACAATCGCAGGCCTATGTTTCAGTCAGAGTTCGCTTCGCAGGCCCGAATGTTTCAATTGTTTCAATGCAGGCATCCTTTCGGTGTTCCGACGCGCGCCACACATCCGGAGCGCTTGCCGTCAGAGACACGAGGATGCGGCGGATATCCTCCGGCGTAAACGGCTTTTCGATCACCGGACATCCGGCACGGGCTAGGAATCGCCCTGCGGCGGGTCCCAGCGTATCGCCCGTGATGAAGCCGATACGGGTTGAAAGTGCCGGATGGGCGGTCCGCAGCCATTCGTAGAAGGCAGGCCCGTCACCGCCAGGCATATGGATGTCGCAGAGGATTGCGTCCAGCGAGAGATCGTCTTGTTCAAGCCGGGCTTTCGCTGCCTGCCCGCTATAGGCGGCGACGACGCCGAAGCCGAGCTGTTCCGCCATGTCCGAAAGCAGCTCGGCGATTCCCACTTCATCGTCAATGACGAGAAGCTGCCGTTTTTTGGCGGGGGGCGCGGCCTTGACCTCTTGGCGCACGCCAACGCCACCGCTGTGCGGAGCGGATCCCAACGGCAAACGCATGATGAAACAGGCACCGTCACCGGCGGGCCGGTCGTCGATTTCGAGCGTGCCGCTATGCGCTTCGATGAAGCCCCGAGAAACCGCGAGGCCGATCCCCGTGCCGATGCCCTGCGGTTTCGTGGTAAAATAGGGATCGAATATGCGCGAGCGGATGTTGGGCGGAATGCCGGGACCGTTGTCGGATATGCTCAGACGTACCATCTCGGCACCGGGCTCATTCTCAGCAGCGATCCGAATGCGGCGATCGCCGTTGCTTTTTGCTTCAAGCGCCTGTTGCGCGTTGACCACGAGATTGACGATGACCTGATGGATCTGATCACTATCGATCCAGAGCGCTGGCAGAGTTCCGGGCAGGTCCGTTTCGACGATAACGCCTGCGCTTCGCAAATTGTAGCTCAGGAGATCGAGAGCGTCCTTGACGAGCTGCGCCAGAAGAACGGCTTGTCGCTCGGTTTTGCCTTGCCGGGCCATGTCGAGAAAGCTGCGCACGATGCGGGCGCAGCGGTTGGCAGCATTCTCGATCTTGATGGTGCGCTGAGCCAGATCCTCTTTCTGTATGAGACCGGCTGCTCCGCTGTCCAGTCTTTCGCGCAGCATCATCGACTGACCAATGACGATCGACAAAGGGTTGTTCAACTCATGCGCAACGCCGGCGAGAAGCGAGCCGAGAGCGGCAAGCTTCTCCTTCTGATGCAGCTCCTCGCGCTGCCGCTCGATTTCCGCCTGTGCCCGGCGCGTGACGGTTAAGTCTCGCAAATGTGCGGCAAACAGTCGTCTTGTTCCCAGGGTGACATCAATGATGGTAAGCTCAATCGGGATCCGCTCTCCATTGGCACGCATTGCTTCGAGTTCCAGCCGCTGACCGAGAACTCGGCTTATCCCGTTTTCCAGATAGGATTTCATGCCGCGGCTATGGGCAGATCGCAGCTCGGGCGGAATAATCAGATCCGAAATCTGACGCCCCATCGCCTCGTCACGGGCGTAACCGAAAATCGAAACGGCCGCCGGATTGAAATCAACCACGATGCCCGTGTCGTCGATCACAACGATCGCGTCGAGGGCAGTCTCGACGATAACGGCATGATAGGCCTCAGCCACTCTTTGCGCTTCGATCCGCTCGAAAAGCTCCTGCTGTTGAACCTTCAACTGGGTCAGGTCACGTGAAAGCACTATGAATCCGGAAGCTTTGGCGCCTTCCATAGGAAAGGCTGTGATCGTTTGCTCGACATAAAGCGTACCGAGCGGGCCATAGTCCCTCCAGCCTTCCCGGCGAATACTGTCTCCGGGATGCATGTTCTCTATGACTTGTCGATAGGATTGGTGAATGGCGTCTCCAAGTACATCGGAGACCGTGCGGCCGACAACGGCTTGCTCTGCTTTGCCGACGAAGTCGAGATACTCCCGGTTCACCGAGCGATAGCAACAGGCCGGATCGATGAAGGCAGCGCAACCGACGAACCCGGCGAAGAATGCGCGCAGGAGGTGCGGGTCACCCACGGGGAAACGTTGAACTTCGCTGACCTTGCAATCGGGGTCGATCATGCCCAGCGTTTCCCCGGCGTGTAGATATAACCGGTGCCGCGCACGGTCTTGATTGTTTGCGGCTTGGCCGGATCGTGCTCGATCTTTTTGCGAATTCGGGTGACGCGAACGTCGATGCTGCGATCGAAGGGATCATTGTCGCGTTTGTGTGCAAGGTCGAGAAGCCGATCCCGCGTCAGGACCCGATCCGGATTCTGCAAAAAAGCCCGGATCAGGTCGAATTCCATCGCCGTTAGCGGTTCACCGGTACCATCCGCATGAACAAGGCAGCAGGCCTCCACATCGAGAAACATTTTTCCAAAGGGAGTTCTTTTCGCGCGTTCCAACTCATCGCTTTTCTCATGCCGGGCGACCGGCGCGCATTGCTGATTTCGACGAAGGAGTGCACGAATACGCGCCTTCAACTCGCGCAGATCGAAAGGTTTCGTAACATAGTCGTCGGCGCCGATTTCGAGGCCGACGATCTTATCGACGATGTCGCTGGCAGCCGTCAGCATCAGGATAGGCATGCTGCTTTTGGCGCGGATACGCCGAGCGATCGAAAAACCATCTTCGTCCGGCATGTTGACATCGAGAAGGAGAATGTCCGCCTCTTCTTCCGCCAGCAGCTGATCGAGCGCCGCGCCGCCAGTTGCCGTGCGCACTGAAAACCCGCTTTTATTCAGATACTCGGCGATCATGTCGCGCAAGTGTTCTTCGTCATCGACGACGATGAGGCGCGGCAATCGTGCCAAAGGTTGCTCACCCATGCGGATCTCCAAAGAGTGCTGATAGGGACAGGAAAATCGGCACTAATGCGCCCATGGCATCGCCACACTGCCGGTAACCGCGAGAGCCGGCACACAAGCCGATACCTGGGCCACGCAAAGGCAGCGAAACAATGAATTGGGTTCTTGCCGGCCGGCGAGACTTATCAATGCGCATGCAATCTTCCCCGTCTCGACAGCTGCTGGCGCATGGCAAGTCCCTAAACTAGTGCTGTGTTCTCTCGAACCATCGCATCGAAATCGCGGGCTGTCTTGGACTCACGAGAACTAAACTTGACCTCACGCGAACGAACGCAAATTTTCGCCGGCCAGCGGTCGTTTCGAAGGGACTGAGGACCGCCGTTTCCAGTTTTCATGCGCAACTCGCCATCGTGATCCTTGCATGCGAGATTTTGAGAACATATGGGGCCAGGAAAAGCTCAGATAAAAATCCTGGGGCGTGTCCGCCAAAACGATTTTTCTTCCGTCGTCCCCGGCTTGAAACAAAAGAAACACAGATGTCGATTGGCAGAAATTAGCGCGAAACGAACCGGCTTTAGTGTCCTGATGTCGACAACAAGATCGGCAACACCATCAAGGCCGCAGGACGGCAGGAGAGCAATATGAAGACCAAGACCCAGGCCATCGGCCGCACGTTGAGCATCGATGAACTCGCCCAGGTAAGCGGCGGCCACAACCCGCCCACGTACCTTGTCGGCCTTGCCGCAACGCGGACGACCGGCATCACCCCCTTGATTCCGGTCGGCGTTTCGGTCCCGCCGGATCCGTATTTCGTCGGCCACTAATTAATCGACCCGAACAATCGGGCCGACTAATTTCGCGCAAAACCGGGCATCCGCGAGGGTGTCCGGTTTTAAGCGTTCATGCCATCGTTTGGAGAGCTCGCTTAGACGGGCTGGAGGCGGTCATTCCATCAGAAACGGCGCGCCTGCTACACTGGGATCGTAGGCGATGCGTCTTTGACCTGTCCTTGTGTCGGCGAAATCCGGCATGGCATTGACGACGCGCAGGCCGGGCCAACGCAGTTGGCAAAAGCGGGCGGTGACTGTCATCGCCTCGCCGCCTTCCGTCTCGCGAAAGCGGTGACGTCATCGAGGCGAGGAGATGGCGTATCTTCCGTGTCTTTGCGAACGCACAGTGTGCTAAATGACGGACAGCGCCGCCTGGCGGCCGCTATCACGCTTAATGCGTCCGCCTTCGAACACAACCACGCGGTCGGCTGCTGCAATCGTCTCGGGACGGTGGGCAATCATGATCCGGGTGATGCGCAGCCGGGCCAGTGCCGCTGCCACCTCCCGCTCCTTGGCGATGTCGAGATTGCTCGTGCCCTCGTCCAAGAAGAGGATGGTCGGTCGGCGGTAGAGCGCACGCGCCAGCAACAGCCGCTGGCGTTGTCCGCCGGACAAGCCCGTGCCAATCTCCCCGATCATGGTGTTGTAGTTCATCGGCATGGCGAGGATCTCGGCCTCGACCCCCGCAATCGCGGCACATTCGCGCATCAGGGCGACGTCGAGAACAGGCGCGAAGAAGCTGATGTTTTCGGCGATCGAACCGGTCAGCAGCGGGTCGTCCTGCATCACCACGCCGATCTGCGAGCGGAAGGCGGCGACGCCCATCTGATCAAGCGGCCTTCCATCCACCAGCACCTCTCCCATCGACGGCCGGAGAAGACCCAGCATGATCTTCATCAACGTCGTCTTGCCGCTGCCCGAGGCGCCGGTAATCGCGATGATCTCGCCGGGCGACACCTTCAAGTTGAGCCCGTCCAGGACGGCAGGCTCGCCCTCGCCGTAGCGGAAGCTGACGCCGCGCAATTCCAGCGCGCCATTAAGGGTCGGAACGACTAGGCCCTCATTGGAGAGGCCGGGTTCCGGCGCAGCCAGGGCGATGTCGGCAATGCGGTCGAGATGCAGGTCCAGCATGTTCCACGCGATGAGCGCCTCAAGAAGCTTGCCGGCGGTGTCGAGGAACTGCTGTTTGTAGGCGATGAAGGCAAACAGCATGCCGAGGCTGAGATCGCCGGACATCACCAGCCGCGCACCGACATAGACAACCAGGATCTTTTCCAGCCCATGGATCGCATCATGGCCGATCCGTACCGTGAGATTTTGTCGCAGAAGCGCGAGCTGGCGGTTGGCGAGGCGCACATAGCGAACCTGCCAACGGGCCTCGCGCTCGGTCTCGGCGCCGGCAAGCTTGATCGCCTGCATCGTCCGCAGGGTTTCGATGAAACAGCTCTGTTCGGCCGCCGCATCGAGGATCGCTTCTTCCTGCCGGCGGCGCATTATGCCGAGACTGCCGAGGCGAAGGGCCACGAGCAGCGCGAGCGCGCCGAGCACGATCCCCGCCAGCACCGGGGAATAGACGAGGATCACCATAAGCGTGAGCACCGCCATAGCCCCGTCGACCAATGCGGCGACGAGACCTTGCGAAATAAGTTCGGTGATCGGGCGCGTTGCGCCGAAGCGCGAGGTCATGTCGCCGATGCCGCGCTTTTCGAACCAGTCGAGAGGCAAGCGCAGGAGATGATGAAACAGCGTGGCGACGACCTGGAAATTGATCGCGCTGGAGATCGTCGCCAGCAGCCGCCCGCGCAGCCAATCCGCGCCAAGCTTGATCGCTGTAAACAATCCGAAACCCAACGCCAGCGCCGTCAGAAGCCCCTGATCACCCCGGAGGATGGCCTCGTCGACAGCGAACTGCATATAAAAAGGGCTCGCCATGACGAAGGCCTGCAGCACGAGGCTGAGGAGCAGCGCCTGGACCGCTGCTGGCCAGAGCGGGCCGAGGTCGCCGCAAAGTGCCCGCACGGAGAGCCGCTTACGCTCGTCGAGCTTGCGGAACCCGGCCGTAGGCCGTAATTCCACTGCAACGCCGGTAAAATGGCGAGCCAATTCCTCCATCGTCAGCCGCACGACGCCGCGCGCGGGATCATGGATCACCGCCCTGCCCCGCCCGACGGACTTCAGCACCACGAAATGGTTCATGTCCCAATGCAGCACGGCCGGAAGATGCAGCCCGGCGATTTCATCCGGTTCCAGCCGCACGCCCCGCCCGTCGAGATCAAGGCCTGACGCGATGTCCAGTAGGGATTTAAGGTTCGCCCCCTTGACGGAAACGGCGAAGCGATGACGCAGGGCCGGCATGTCGACCATATGGCCATGGCTTGCGGTCACCATGGCAAGGCAGGTCAGGCCGCATTCGGTGACCTCGGCCTGCAACAGCAGGGGCAGGCGATGACGGCTCATGAGCGTGTCCTTGCGATCATATTCCTCAGCGGTTCCAGCATCCAGTCGAGTACCGTGTGCCGCTCCAGAATGATCTCTGCCCGCAGCGTCATGTCCGGCCGCAGCATCTCCTCATGATCGCCCTCCACGACGCGCTGGCTGTCGAGGCGAACCGTGACGAGGTAGGCAGGTTCCTGCGACCGCACGGGACCTGCGACCTCCTCCGGGGAGAGCATGGTTTCGGAAATGCGGTCGATGATTCCGCCCTGTGCGCCGAAACGCTGGAACGGAAAGGCGTCATAGGTCAGCCGAACAGGCTGGCCGGTTCGCAGAAAACCGATCGCCTGCGGCGGCACGAAGAGTTCGGCATGCATGATAGTCTTGGTCGGAACAAGGGACATCAGCGGCTTCGTGGGGTCGATCAGTTGGCCGACCGCGGCCTGGAGGGCGCTCACGCGCCCAGCCACCGGCGCCCGTACGACGGCGCCACCCCTTGCCGCGACCTCGGCCTTCTGTTGCCGCAAAGCTTCCACAGCGCCACTGAGGCGGGCGATCCGGTCCCTGCTGTCTGCTGGCAGTTGGGCCCGTTGCAACGCGATCTGCCGTTCTTCATGCACAATGGCATCGCGCCGCTGCTCCAGTGCCCCAAGGTCCTGCCTGCGAACGAGCCAGGCATCTTCGCGCACTCGTAGATCGGTATCAGTGATCAGACTGCGCTGGCGCAAGTGGTCGCCGGACTGAAACTGCTCGCTCGCAACCCGTACCCGCTGCTCGAGCAGGTCGCGTTGGCCCTCGAGGCTGTTTCGTTCCGCCTCCAGGGCCGCGATGCGGCTGTCGAGACTGCCCTGCTCGTGATCCACACGGATCGCTTCGCCGGCGATCTGCTCCTGCAGCAAAACCTCTTGGCGGTCCAGTGCCCGGCTGAGGTTACCCTGCAGGCTTCCGCCATCCTGGCCGTAACCGATGCTGAACAGGGCGGCGCCGGCCTCGACCAGAGTGCCGTCGGTGACGAAAAGCTCCGACAGCGTTCCGGATTGCGGTGCCGTTACCCGCACGATTCCTAGATCCGGAACGACAAGGCCGGTGGCCGGCTGCTTACGGGCATAGGGCATCGAGCCGATGAGGACGATGGCGATGATCACCGATCCCGCCAGAAAAGCGGTCAGTGTCGCAAGGGGGAGCGATCTGAGGTCGAGCAGGCCGGGAATGGCCTGCGCGTCGGGATGGATGGTCCGAAAGAGGGTCGTGGTCATGCAGCTACCATGATGGGTGTTGGATCGTGCCCGTTAGCCGCTTCTAGGCAAACCCCATTTCAGTCGTATTTCAAAAAGCACCTCCTTCCGGTTTGAATGTTTCGATTGTTTCAGAGCGAGGGCGCCAGCTGATGCCTCTCGGGAGAGAATTGACAGCGCCGCGGATCCCAATTGCTGGAGATCGGCTGGTCGCCAACCGGCGACAGGAGAGTAAAAGCGTCATTCCCAAAAATGAAACATAGCTGAAACAAGCCGAAATCCGATTGAAACAGCATGAACTTATTGTGTGACCATGATGATCGAAACAGACCAGCTTATCAAACTCGCTGCCGGTGCCCTGCTCTTTTGCGCGGCCCTCGCAAGCTCTTCGCTTCCGGCTGCGGCAGGGCCGCAGCCCGAGCGAATTGAGAAAACCGAAGTGGTCGGAACTGCATTCCGACTTACCTTTTCGAGTGGCAAAGTTCTTCAGGGCAAGGAACTCGTTGGCGCAACCCTGTCGCTGCGCTTGTCCGGCGATACTGTCGCTCACCGTGTCCGCATTGACGACATCGTGACCGACAGCCGTGATCCCGACGGCGAGGTGTTTCTGCACAAGGTCACCGTTGTCGATGGCCCAACACCGGTCGAACTCTGCGATCCTGATCCTGATGGAAATCGCTGGATGTTTCCGCTCAAGGGGCAATGGAATTCGGAGGGAAAGATGATTTCGCAGTCCGGTTTTACCCTTACATGTTCGGCCGGAGCACAGGGGAAGTGCGTCCGCTTCGGTTACAAGCCCTGGAAAACCCTGCCCGATGGGACGGATCTGGCGGAGTATCACCGCGCCTGCGTCAATATGGTCCGCGCCGACTATTGCGGCGACCGGGCCACGACCCGAACCGGCATGAAGATCGACATTTACGACGATCGCGGCATCCAACGCGAGGCACAGAGTTCCGGGGGCGACGAGCTGAGTTTCGAAGCGGGATGGAGTACCACGGGTGCTGTCTGCGTGGCTCATACCCGCGTCCCGGATAGGATGACGCTCGACGGCCTCCAGCACTCCTGTCCCCGCCTCGCCGACCGCCTCGGCTCGGTGCTTTGTACCGCACAGAACGCCAAAGCCGGACTGTTCGGCAAGGCGTTGATTTTCAACCGCTCCCGCTAGCGGCAACACCGTTTCCTGTCTTCAAATCCTCGAAGCGCAGGAATTTCAAAACCGCTGGATTGTCCTCGGTTCCCTTCAAACAAAAGGAAATGATCATGAAAGTCCGTCAACTCGTCGTCGCCGCACTTCTGACCGCGTCAGCGGTTCCGGCATCTGCGGAAATCGTTAGCAATGCCATCACCTCCAACGCGATTACCTCGAACGCCATCACGTCGAACGCGATTACCTCAAATGCCATCACCTCGAACGCTATCACGTCGAATGCGATTACCTCAAATGCCCTCAACACGAACGCTCTTTCAGCCGCGAGTGTCGCACCCGTCGGAAAGACCGGCGCCGGTAGTGTCGATGACGTCATTGGCGTGGAACTGCCCGATGGGAAGATCATTGCGAAGTAAGCTCGGGCGGGGCGAAGCAATTCGCCCCATCCTTGGTCCCTTTGAAGGTTCTCCTCAGAGCGTGAGGTTGCCGACAAACCATAAAGTCGCCTCCGAATTGGGGCGACATTGAATTTGATCCCTCAGATGAGCCGCTGCGCCTTGGGGTAAGTCGAACGCGGGTCTCTGAAGCAAACCAACGGAGTCTGCCATGTCGCACAGTGCGTTCGGTTGCTGCGCATTAACCGCATTTCTTCTAGCCGTTGCACCGAGTCACGCTCGTGCCAACGATCAGCAGCAACTCTTCGTATGCGGATCCGGCCCTGATGTCGCGCCCACCAATCGATTCGAACTGAAAGGGGTGCAGCAGGTCGAAGGCGGATGGACGGATTTGCAGTTCATTGGCTTCGGTGAAGGATTGGAGCCCGTATATTTTCCGTCCGAGCCTGGCCCCGGCAGAGACAAGTTCTTTTTCTCCAATTCCACCGGCGTCGACGGATATCTTGTAAATGTGCGCTTCAAGAATGGGAAAAACGCCTACCGACTCTATTCACTCCATATTCCCCCAACAACAGAAGGCGACGAAATAGGAAGCGGCGAGGCCGGTCTTGAAATCACCGGCCCTCAGGGCGAAGTCCGAAAGTTCATGTGCGACGAGAGACCTTACATGTTCATCGCTTATATGCACGACGCCATGAGTTGCGATTTCAGCAATCCCTATGGCGCAGCCGGCTGCGACTATTTCAACGTGCCACGCCGCAAGGCAGGCGACCCGCTTCGATAAGGTCCCCAATGTTTCCTTCCCATTTCAAATCAACAACTCTCCCTCTTGCGCAGGTATCGCAGGATCAGCCACTCGTTTACCAGTACCACTTCCGCTCAAGGGCCTCCGCTGTTCAGAAGGCGAGATCGTCGCAGTCCAAAAAACTATTGGAAGACCCGGAGTTTTAGCCTCATGAGAACCACCAGCACATTATATTTTGCCTTTGCCGCGTTGACCATGCTACCCGCGAGCGCATTTGCATCCTGCTCTAATCTTCAGGTCCTTCTCGATAAAGCCTATTCATTCGCCGTCCGATCTGAACACGGTTTTGAGATTGACGGCGGCTACCAGCAGTTGATCGATCCCAACACTGTCGCATGCAGCATCTGGCCGGCAAGGCCGGACCTCACTTTGCTCGCAATTCCCCGGCTCGAATCCCATCCATCGGCCGAAGATGAAACGCGCGGCGACATTGAAATGATCATCGCAAATACCAAATCGGGCAATATCGTCGCGCGATATGTCGAAAAGGGAGCCGCCCTTTCAGACGCCATCACATTTGACGGCGTCGGCCTCGATACCGGGCGTTATGACATTAAAAGCGGGCAGCGCGCCTTTGGTTTCAGAGCCCGCTACTCGTTCCAACGCATTTCCCTTCAGCGAGACTGTGCTCTGGCTCTACTCATTCGATGAGAAGGCCATTTCGCCGGTTCTGGAGGGCCTTAAGGTGGAAATTGGAAGAGGGGAAAACGATCAAAATTGCACAGGCTTTTTCGAGGCAACAATGTCTGTGATCACCCCGGGCAAGCCTGGACTCCGTGGATACCGGGCGCTGATTGTTGACCAGCTCACAAGTACGGAAACCACCAAGCCAGGTGACGAGGATTGTTTGTTGGTCAGCAAAAATACAGCACGCAAACGGTATGTCCTGCACTATGGCGACCCCCACTACGGCGCGTTTGGCGGTAAGGGCGCCTTCAAGGACGCCTCCTACAACGATCTCTTTTCGCCGATACTAAGCGATCGATGAAACATTCTTTCGCGGCGGACGGCAGCACTCCCCTTGCGACACCGGGCAGTACATTCGATCCCTGAGACGACGTGACGGAAACAGCTTGGGGCTCTTAACACGCGGCGAGTGGCGAATGGCGAGTGGCGAGTGGCGAGTGGCGAGTGGCGAGTGGCCTGCTCCAGCCAACGCAAGAGGATTGCAAGCCAATGGATCCGGAACTGAAACTGCTCCTCGCAGGTATCGTGATGGCATTCTATGGCCTGTTCATGACAGCATTGATCAGAAAATACCGTCAGGTCCAGCAAACCGATCTCTGGATCGCGGCATCGGCCCGGATCGTTTCGTCGCGGTCCGAAGGGCGCACGATAACCAACTGGACCGGGTCCGGCCGCGACGCCATCAAAGACACGGAAATCCGGAACTTTGCCCTCATTCGCTACATATTCGAGGTCGATGGCCGCAGACTCGAGGGAAAGCGGATCAGCATCGGTGAGGACTTAGGGAATTTACAGGTTGCGGAAAAACTGCAGCGTTATCCGGTAGGTGCGAGCGTGACCGTTTTCTATGACAAGGACGCGCCGGAAAATTGCGTTCTGGAGCGGGAATTGTCCGGCCGTACTTTTAAGATCGGCATTCTCGCCTGCGCGCTGTTTGGCATATGCGGATTGTTGGCCACCCTTGCCGCCAGCGGTGTGCCCGACTGGCTGGGCCATCTCGGCGGCGGTTCCGGCCTGACGCCCAGTGCAATGTTCCTCGCAATTATCGGCCTGTTTGCAGCGGCATTCGGATGCGCGCTGCATCGAAGCGGTGCCGCCACGTTTCATTGGTCCAGAGTGACCGGGACCATTGTTTCGTCGTCCGTCGATACCGTGGAAATGCGGCCGTCGTTCAACCCGGCCCATTTTTGGCGGATAAGGACACTGTACAGATCGCGCACCCGTTACGCTTATACGGTGGCGGGTGTGACATACGAGAGCGATCGGACCAGCTTCAGCGCCCAGAGCTACGCCAGCTTCCGGCTTTTTGCGAAACACGGTGCCGCCCAGTTCGCTGCGGGGCAGCCGGTAGACGTATTTTACAATCCGAGTGCCCCCGAGCAGGCCGTGCTGACACCGGGCACACCGGGTCAGCTCATGGTTTGGCTGACAGCCGCAGCATCCTTGGCTGGCGCCTTGCAACTTGAGGGATTGATTTGAATCATGCGATGCTTGGTGTTCTGCTGTTTGTCCCTGCCGGCCGCACCGAAAGTACGGTTCGTCGGGCCTTGCAGTTGTCGCCAACCTGCTTTGCCATGTTCATTCCCGCAGCGCAGAAACCCGACCCGGTAGACATGTTTGCCACGGGCGCTATCCACTGCTGCCCGCAGCTTGATCTCGCTATATCCGTGAGTATGCAGCACCGCCTCCAAGGCGCTCAACGCACGCTAAACATTTTTATCCTATACCCCTCACGCGGGGCGTTCATGCTCACGGGCGGACGACAAGGCACGGAAGATGGCGCGGTTTTCAACGGTGCTGTCGCGAACTTCGTTCAAAAAGCTCTCTTTGCGGAAGATCCGCTATCGCGATCGATTGAAGAGCAAGGCGCCCCGTCGACGGGCCTCGGCCTCATCGCAAGGCGTCGCCGCAAATTCCGGGCGTAATTTCAATAGCGCCTTGGTCGAAAGCAGGTCGTCCCAGCGGGTATGCGCTACGCAGACCGCGCCGTCCGGCCCCCAGCCAGCCTCGAATGTCCAGGCCGGATCGCCATCATCGGAAACTGGAACGATACCGGCTATATCGCTCATCTCGATCCAGGTGCCGTCGCGGGTGTAAGTCGCACCTCGTCCTTCGTAGTCGGCGCGCACCATATGCTGGCAAGCCTGGTAGAAGGGCGCGAGGTCAGCTCCGTTAGACGCGCGGCGGAAGGGATTATAGCCCCACAGAATGCACTTTCCCTGAGAGCCGGACGTACAAGCCAGGAACCAGCTCTGAGGGTCTTTCACATAACGGCCMCCAGCGTCCCAACGTCCTTCAACCGGAAAACCGGCACGCCGTCCATAGGCGTCCGGTTCACACATCGGTTTCCAATTGCCGCCGACGCCGTCCGCGACGCTGAAACGATGCAGAAGGATGGTCGGATCTTCTGCAGCAGGCTCGACACCGTCAAGACGGGCAGTGAAGACCTGCCCATCGAAGCCTCGAATTTGCATCACCGCCCCGACAAGCTCCTCGGAACCCAGGCGCCGTCCGTCCGTCATCGTCCATTCGAACCGCGTCTCGTGGACACGCATGGCAGCCTGGGCGGGCGCGATGGCGAACAGAAAGCTGACAAGGGCGACAAAACGGAGAAAGTGGACCATGGTTCAGATCTTAAGCATGTCGCGCAAAAGTGTGGAGCCGTTTTCTTCTGTAAGTGAACGCGGCCATCCTGGCCGCGTCGAGGCTGACAAACCGCTCAGTGCCCTGACCTAATTTATCGTCCGTCTCCAAATTTGATGGGAAGGGACACTGAAATCACATTCATGCTGGCCTGCGATGCGCTGCCTGCTGCGGGCACGGAGCACGGGACGGAAGGCCCCATGCCCCTGGGCGAGCCATCGACACGCTCGGACGTGAGGCCGCTCTTGGCGCGACCATTGAGGCCGCCAGTGCCCTTGGTCGAACCGCCAGCAGTGGCGGCGGTCGCCGTAGCAAGGAAGACACTGGCGAGGGCAACGAAGGTTTTGTTCATGATCCTATCCCGTTCTGTTTGAGTGGATGCACCATAACGAAGAGATGTTCCCCGTGGATTTCAGGTTTGTTTCTGCCGAGTTTCAGTGGCCATGTTAAAAACTCTGCCTCTGCCGATCATTGATCCGGCTATCGGGCTAACGGACTCCACCTCTCGGTTCAGGTGCCCTGATCGGGAGAGGACCGCGATGCGATTGAGCGCCACGGCAATCCTTTCGCGGCAGCGACTGGCTGGTCAGGCACGCGCGGAGCATCGATTTCGCGAAACCTCGGCAGTCACCGCATCAAGGAGCGGCACGCGCTTGCCGATTTCACCTACGACACGTTCGGAGAAAAGGGCTGCGCGATTGCCTTCTGCCTCAGTGGCAGCCGCGAGATGCAATCCGCCTATCGTCAGTGATCTCGAGGGCTATCTGGTATGCCTCGGTTGAATTGGAGCTCCGCCTGTCGGCTGCGGTGATGCAGCGCGCGGCCATTTCGGCAGTCGCAATTGACGAAAAAACACCCTGCCAGGATATAGGATCGAAAGACATCGCAGCGAGCGTCTTGCAGCCGCAAAAGTGCCGATTCTAAGGGTAGCAAGCGCCGCCGTTGTCGGAAGCGTCACCGCCGCACCGCTACTCGAGAATTGCAGGCCGGTCTCGCCAACATTTGTGCTGCTGATGTGCCATGGCGGTCCGGCATTGTGAAAATGGAATGCAGCATAGACGAAGTCGTTCTTCAGGGGCGCGCCGGATGGGAAAAGCGAGAAGTCGGCACAGAGCGCCGTCCCTCGGCGGGGCCCCCGTGATCAGAGGAACCCGCATTCCTGTCTACGACATCGCTGCATCGGTGACCGCAGGCATTCCGACGCAGCGCATCCTTGAGGCCTATCCTGGTCCCAGCGAACACCAGACACGGCTGGCAGCGATTTTTGCGGAAGCGAATCCGCCGCGGGGTCGACCACGTTTGGCCGCCGATATTCCAGAAGGCGCCGTGATCGTCACTGATCGACGGATTTCCCGTCGCAGGAAGGCGGATGAAATTCCTTATTGATGAATGCCTGAGCCCGGAATTGGCGAAACGAGCAATTCAGGCCAGCCAAATCACCTGGCTGAAGCTATCAGAAGGTCTCCTGACATCCGTGCTGGAGTTGATGAGATTGGATCTCGCCGTGCCCGATCAGACGGAAGGGGCGAGGCGACACCGAACAGACCTAAACCCGGACTTCGTAAAAACTAAAAGTGGCGAAAAAATTTATCATTGCGATCCGTTTTGCCCGTTTCCAACGTCTTCTGATAGCCGAGCGCAATTCGCGCCATTGGAAGATGATAGTTGGAGAAGACCGATGAGCATTAAGACCGCTAAACAAATCACACTCATAAACGTCCTTTCGGTTTTGCCGGAAAACCAGCAGGCGCTTGTTGAGTTGTTACAAGAAAATACCGAAACGATTATCCGGTCGCTCAAAGGCTGGATTGCGACCGATCTGATAGCGAGCGCCGATGGCGAGCAGGTGGTCATTCATTCCCGGTGGGAAACACAGGCAAACGTCATGGCTATGCGTACCGATCCACGCATGGCTGCTTATTTTCCTAGAATTGCCGCGCTCGCATCTTTAAAATCGATTGTCGGCGAAGTCGTGATGTCGCATCATCGCTGATATCAAAGAACTAGGCCCTCATGATTAATGATAACGAATTCAAAAGTCTGCTCGCGAGCGTGCGGCCGAGGCTGCACCGCTATTGCGCTCGTATGGTAGGCTCCGCGGTTGACGGTGAGGATGTGGTCCAGGATGTCCTGCTCCGCGCCGTCAAAGCGCGGTCTATCAACACCCAGATTGACAATATGGAGGGCTGGTTGCTTCGCGTAGCGCACAACGCCAGCTTAGACTTGCTACGCCGTAAGGCCAGATCGCGTTTCGAACCGCTCGAAGACGAAATGCATTTCATCTTTGAAGAACTGCCGCAGCTCGAGTTAGCAACGGTCGGATTTCGGACCTTTCTGGAGCTTTCGACTCTTCAGAGATGTGCTGTCGTACTGAAGGATGTGCTCGGCTACACGGTCGAAGAAGTTGCCGAAGTTGCAGGCTGTAGTGCGCCTGCCGCCAAATCAGCACTGCAGCGTGGCAGGTTGCGTTTGAGAGAAATCTCTCAGCAAGACCGCAATGATATCGTCTTGCCACTTCTAAATGATGATGAGCGTCGCCGGATGTCGGCTTATGTCGATGCTTTCCGCTCGGGCGATTTCGATGCGATCCGTAGGATGCTCGCAGATGAAGTTAGTGTAGATTTGGTCAATCGGCTCCAATTGACTGGCCGAGATCGCGTTGCCCCGTATTTCACGCGGTATGCGGAAGCAGAGAATTGGGATTACCGGTTCGGCGCAATCGATGGCTATCTCTCGATGCTGGTCTATGACAAGGCCAATCCTTCAAAAAGACCAGCGCACTTCATCATCATCGATTGGACAGAGGACAAAATCCTGAGAATTCGGGACTTCCTATTTGCCCCCTATGCAATCGAAGCTGCCGACTGGGTGCTTGTTGGTTGAAATGGACCTGGGTGACTGCTTTTTGGCGCGTTCCGGGCGAAACCCAGCTGTCCCAACAGACTGGTAGGCTGGTTTGCTCCAAAATCATGCCAAACAGAACAACGCATCTCGGCTGCATAAGTCGAAGGGTTCAATCGGAAAGGCGTTACTGGCCTCACGGCTCCATAGCGGGCTGCCACTGCGCGCGTTCCGCAGCGGCGGTAGAGCTGATGAAAGCAGCCTGACCCACTATAAAGGGCGTGGACTGCGTTCGGGATTCGATCGCTTCGCAGAATGTGGAGCGATCGATGACGCTCTCTCTCTCAAATTTTACGCGCCATGCTTGGCGAGGAGAGATCTGACCATAGGAATGACCTTCGTCCCATAAAGCTCGATGCTGCGCATAAGCTTCTCATGCTCCATCGGGCCGGCCGAATATTTCATCTGGAAACGCGAGATTCCGAGTGTTCGGACGAGGTTTGCGATCTTCGTCGCCACCGTTTCCGGCGATCCCGCGTAAAGCGAGCCATGCTCGATCTCGTTCTCGAAATCTCGCTCCGTTACGGGCGGCCAGCCGCGCTCTCTGCCGAGACGATCACGGATCTTCTTGAAATGTGGAAACAGGTCACGGCGGGCCTGCTCGTCGCTTTCCGCGATATAGCCCGGCGAGTGGACTCCGATTTCACGTCCGGGACTGCCCGCCTGTTCCGATGCCTTCTGATAAAGTTCGACATAGGGAGCGAACCGTCGTGGATCGCCGCCGATGATGGCGAGCATAAGCCGCATGTCATGCCGTACAGCACGAATGACTGAGTCCGGGCTGCCGCCAACACCGATCCAGGTTTTCAGGCGTCCTCCGGCGATCGGAGGATAGATGCGCTGATCCTTCAATGGCGGGCGCCAGTCGCCTTCGTAATCGATCACGTCCTTGGTGACGAGCTCGGAGAAGAGATCCAGCTTTTCCTCGAAGAGTTCCTCGTATTTCGACAGATCGTAGCCGAAGAGTGGGAAGGATTCGATGAAGGAGCCGCGACCGAGAATGACCTCTGCACGTCCGTTGGAGAGCGCGTCGAGGGTAGAAAATCGCTGGAACACCCGGATCGGATCGTCTGAGCTGAGGACAGTAACCGCCGATCCCAGCCGTATTCGTTGCGTGCGCGAGGCAATGGCGGATAACACGACTTCCGGTGCAGACACCGCAAAGTCCCGCCGATGGTGTTCGCCGATCCCGAAAAAGTCGATGCCATTCCGGTCAGCGAGAACTCCCTCTTCGATAACGTTGCGGATGACCTGCGGCTGGGCAAGAAGCTGTCCGTCGGGAGCCGTTGTGACATCGCCGAACGTGTCGAGGCCGAATTCAAGATCATAAGTCATGGGACCTGCCATAAGGTTTTGAGGTGAGCATGCTCGTCAGGGAGCTCTGCGGGACAAGGAGATAGCGAAATTCGGGTTGGCGTCTTGCCGGATATCACGGTCTTCTGCGCATATGGCCGGTGGCATGCGGTCACCGGGTCTGTCCGCCACGCCGCGAGCCCCGCGACCAAGGCCACTGGCCATCGATCTCGGCTTCCAGGGAAAAGCTCAGGAAAGTCCGGATCAGCACGATCAGTCCGAGAAGGCCGACGCTTTCCCAGGTCAGGGGCGCGATGATCGTGGCGATGATGTCCGCACCGATCAGGATTTCCAATCCGAGCAGGATCCCTCGCCCGAGATTGGCCCGGTACCGGTCATAAGCGGCAGGCCTCGATGCAGAGGTCAGGTCACGAACGTAACCGACGGTGGCGACCACAACCCCGATTAGGATTACAGCGACGCCGAAGAACTCGAGACCTGATGCCAGCGGCTTTAGGATCGGTGCGATCAAGCTCGCCAGGCCGCCGACTTCGCTACCAAATTCCATTGCAGTTTTCCTTCGGGTTCGGTGAAGCGGCGTATCCGTCTGATGAAGCTATATTGATGCGAAAGGCACCCACCAACAATTGCATCAATAATGTCGACTCAATTGCCATCTTTGAAATTGTGAGAGGCCGTTTTGCCCCTCTCCGTCTTAAACACACTCAAGCTTTGCCTGGCCGATTGATTGTCAGGAAGTGCCCGGCTTCTCCGGACCCGTATGGTAGCCCAGGACCTTGCCCTGCAAGTCTGCGTCGGCATTCGAGACCCGCTTGTGCTGCCGCAGATGCTCTGACCAACGACTCTGCCCTGAACCATTCGACCAACGTTTCCGGATCGGCTGAGTCTTCGGTGACGCCCCAACCATACGCACCGTCGCGGCGACGTTCCTGGGAAAGCGTGTCCAGCGCATGCCGGAAAGCAGTACGGTGATGCTTTTCGACAGGTACTCGATCAGGATCAGGACAGGACCGCGGTCATGGGCAACAGGTTCGGCAAAGAGCGGTTCTGGCCAGTGGTTGGAAGGCACCATGTCGACATCACCGGCAGGCAGCTTGAGACGGTGCATGATGAAGCCGGCGACCAGCAATCCGGCCGCGCCGGTCAGCAGTGCTCCATGATGCCGGTAGCCTCACCAGCCGCACCCCAGCCGAGGCTGCCGGCCGTCATGGCGCCGTTGAAGACAGTGAGGTCACGGCCACGCACATCTTCGCCAGCGCATCGCGGACGTTCTGATCGTCCCAGGAGTTCATCGAGGTGCGCTCCAGGATGTCGTTCGAGAACCCGGCCTTACGCAGCAAGCGGCTCGAGATTGGCCTCGATCTGGTCGCGGAAATTCTCGTAGCGACTTGGCAGCTTCAGCGCTTCGCCCAGATGAGCCGTGTCCTCGTCCCTGTTGAAACCGGGCTCGTTGGTGGCGATTTCGAACAGGATCCCGCCCGGTGTACGGAAGTAGATGGCCCAGAAGTAATCGCGGTCGATAACCGGCGTCACCTGGTAACCGGTGTCCATCAGCGCCTTGCGAACCTCGAGCTGCTTCTCGCGATTTTCGACAGCAAAAGCGATGTGATGGACCGAGCCAGCCCCCTGGCGGGCAAACGGCGTTTTCGGGAGCGAAGCCAGATCGATCGTGTCGGCACCATTGCCGCCGGGAATGATAAACCGGGTAACGTCGCCTTCGACTTCCGCTCGCTCATAGCCCATGAAGCGAAGCAGTTCTTCCGTGGCGGCCGTCTCGTGCAGGTTGAAGCGCGCTCCGGAAAAGCCGCGGATGGCAACGTCGTCCGCTACACCCTGACCGTTCCAGGCGGCGCGGTTGTCGTCAGTGGTCTCGACCAGTGCAAAGCCGTCACCGTCGGGACCGATGAAGCGCAAGCGGTTGGCGCCGAACACGGTGTCGCTCTCAACTCCGCCAACACCCCTGGGCGAGGAAGCGATCCTTCCAGAAGGACAGCGCACCCTCTGGGATGGCGAACTGGGTTTCGCCGACTTCACCAACGCCCGGGCGACCGGTCATCATGTTGGCAAAGGGGAAGTAGGTCATGACGGAACCGGGCGTGCCGTTTTCGTCACCGTAATATAGATGGTAGACGCTCGGATCGTCGAAATTCACGGTCTTTTTCACGCGCCGCAGACCGAGCGTGTCGGTGAAGAACCTGTTGTTCTCTCGCGCATCCGACGCCATGGAGGTGATGTGATGCAGTCCCTTGATGTCCTTGATCATGGCCGTTGCCTTTCTGCGCTGGCGTTGTCCGTTTCGTTGAACAGAGATTTAGCTGGGTTGATTGCTGCGCGGAATTGCAATATTTCTTTCGAGTGAATTGCATTTTCTGAAACAATTGAGATGAATGACTACAAAGCCCTGAAAATCTTTCTGCTGGCGGCCGAGAAGCGCAATTTTGCGCAGGTCGCACGCGAACTCGACATGACCCCTGCCGCTGTGACACGCGCGATCGCGGCCCTCGAGGACGATCTTGGTGTCCAGCTTTTCGTTCGGACCACCCGCCAGGTATCGCTGACGACAGACGGCGCCGTCTTTGCCGCCCAGGTTCAGCCTGCGGTAGATGCGCTCGACAGCGCCCGCAAGGATGTCAGGAACGCGCACAAGGCCGATCAGGGCCGCCTGAGGATCAGCGCGCCTACATGGTTCGGCAAGGCCGTGCTGCCACCGATCCTCTCGGGCTTTCGGGAGCTCTATCCCAAGATGAGTTTCGAGATCTCGCTGTCGGACGGGCTGGTAAATATCGTCGACGACGATTACGACCTGGCGATCCGCATCTCGTCGCAGCCATCGGACAAGTTCACGATCTGGCGCAAGATCCGTATCGTACCGCGCATTCTGGTTGCCGCACCGGGAAGCCGGTTCGCGGAGATGCAGCATCCAAGCGTGCTGACACCCGACGATTGCCTTGCCTATAGCGGCGAAAGCAGGCGGGAAAACTGGGTCCTGTCGGATGGCGGATCGAGCATAACGATAGCGGCCGGCCGGGCATTCAGCGCCAACAATGGCGAGGTTCTCGCCGACATGGCCGCCGATGGCGCCGGCGTTGCCATGCTGCCCGGCTTTCATATTTCGGAACACCTGAGGACGGGAAAATTGGTTCATGTCCTGCAGGGATGGTCGCCGCCGGATCTCTGGCTGACGCTCTATTACCCGCCCTATCAGGCCCTGCCACCGCGCATCGCTTCGTTCTCGAAATTTTTCGAGGAACAGGTTGCTGTCCATATGGTGACGCTGGACTGAACGACACATTGTCGCAGTTGGGCCAGATGCCTCAACTGCGCCAGATGTCACGCGACCTGATGCGCGGTTATTTCCGCTGCGACCAGCGCCTGCAGGCGCCACAGATTGCGGTCCTGAATTCCCTCTCCACAAAGATAGACGACGGTCTTGGCAGATACTCGGCACAGGAGCCACCCTCGCCGCAGGCCTTTGCGATCAGTTGTGCCGCCTGTTCGGCCGGCAGCGGACGGCCTGTCACGCGCTCGCGCCAAGGGAGATGAGAAGTTCATCCAACTGCGCGAACTGCTCGGGCATCGCGTCTTCCATGCCGACGAAAGCCTCGTCGAGGGCTTCCTTCGAGGGATAGAGCTCTTGCAGAACCAGCAGGGTTCTGCCGTTTTCTTCCTCGAAGGTCACCGTGGTGACGGCGCCACCATCGCTTTCGTCATTGGTCCACACGAGGCGCGAAGGCGGCGACACTTCGAGATACTTGCCGAAGAAGGCCATTGAGTTCGAGGCGTCGTGTCCGAACGCGATGCGATAGCTACCCCCTGTGCGAACATCCATCTCGCAGGACAGAAGGGGGATGCCGATCGACTTCGGCGCCCACCACAGCTTGAACAACTCGGGCTTGGTCCACGCGTCGAACACAAGGCGAACCGGGCCATTGAAGGTGCGCGACACGACAAGTTCGCGCTCGGACCTCCGTTCGACCGTCGTGTGGCCGTTACTCGCTCTGTCGCCCATCGACTTTCTCCTTCCGTTTCAGGACCTCGACGACTTCGTCCAGCGCGTCGAAGCGTGCGTTCCAGGTCTGGCGGCGCGCTTCGATCCAGGCCGCCTCTTCCTCGAACCCGCGCAGGCCGAGCCTGCAGGTCCGCACGCGGCCGACCTTCTCTGTCGTAACCAGCCCCGCCTGCTCCAACACGCCGACGTGCTTCTTCATGCCCGTGAGCGTCATGTGGAACTTCGCTGCAAGCTCCGTGATCGAAGCATCCGCACTCCCGAGCTGCTCCAGAACGCCACGGCGCGTGGCGTCCGAGAGCGCGGCAAAGCAGGCGTCAAGACGAGCTGTCGAAAACTGAACCATATAGTTCAGTGTATCTAGCACGCCGATCGGAGCCGCGCAAGGGGGCGCGATCGGCCTCCAAGGTGATCGGCGAGATGGAACGTAGCCGAGCGTAGCCCGAGTAGATTGGCGGCCAGCGTCGTTTCCGCTGGCAGTCCCGAAAATCTTTAACCGGCTTTTACCGAAGCGCGCCCGCCTTCAGGGCGTCGATGCAAGGATTTTGATATGACCTCCCGTGATATTCCATCATTAGAGATTTTTCAGCGAAGGATGAACCGCTTCTGCGAGCTCCGACTTGCGCCCCTCCTGCCCTCGAGGTCAGTCGAGGACCTTTCAAGCTACATGATCGGCCTCATCTCGATCACCAGCGATGTCAGATCGGCCAGCTCCTCCAGAAAGGCGGAGCTGCGAATGAGGATGCCGTGACGCGCCGCAACCGCGTTGCCGGCAATCGCCGTTGCGGGAGCTGACGGCACGAGTGCACAGGGGCAGGCCGCAACCAGCACCGCCAGCATGATCTGATCGTCATAGGCAACGAACCAGGCAATGGCTGCAATCGTCAAGACAGGCGCCAGATATTGCTGCGCGTAACGTTCAAGCAGTCGGCGCAGGCTGCTTGTGAAGAGGCGCCGCAGCGTGTCAGGTGGCGGCTCGCTTTCATCTCATTCAATTTGCACCTCGCTATTGAGGAACAGATGAGCTTTGCGGCCGTGCTACCAGCAGGGATTTAATGCATCGCGAGGGTATTGAAACTTATAATGACGATCGAACTTCCCGGACCAACTCCTGAAACGACTGGGCGCAATCTACTTCGCCGTGCGCATCGGCAGTCCCGGCAGACTTGTGTTCGATACGGTCCACGCCTTGAGCATGGAGGGCTTGTCTTGCTCGGAGATTGCACGTCGCACTGGCGCAGCATCGCGAGACGGCTAACTTTCGAAGCGCCACGCAACGGCTGCCGAACAAGGACGCGCCATGTATCATCCGCTCCCATTTCGCGCACGGGGCGTATGCCTCTTGTTGCTTGTCCCGTGTCAAGCAGCGCCTTAGCTTTGTCCAAGCGGCGCGGGCCGAACAAAAGGGGATTGCCATGACAAATGCTGCCGAAGAGATCGAAATCGATACCGGCGTCGCCGCCGTCTCCTACAGGGATCCGCAAGCGCCCGCGCTCTTTGCGGAGTCGCTTCGGACGACAGGCTTCGGCGTGCTGAAGGACCATCCGATTCCGCAGTCGCTCGTGGATGCGATCCACGACGACTGGCTCGCCTTCTTCGACAGCGAAGCAAAGCATGCCTATGCCTATGACAAGGAAAAGTATGACGGCTTCTTCTCGACCGCCGTGTCTGAAGTCGCCAAGGGCAACGACAAGAAAGACCTGAAGGAATACTATCACTATTTCGGCTGGGGCCGGTATCCGGCCGAAGTATCGGATGCCGCCCGCCGCTACTACGAGACCGCGGGCGCTCTGGCAGCAGAGCTATTGTCGTGGCTCGAGATGCATACGCCAGACGACGTGCGCGCCGGCCTTTCCATGCCACTTGCCGACATGATCAAGGACAGCCCCGCAACCCTGTTGCGTATCCTGCGCTACCCGCCCCTGTCAGGCAAGGAGGAGCCCGGTGCGTTGCGTGCGGCCGCCCATGAAGACATCAATCTGCTGACCATCCTGCCAGCCTCGAACGAACGCGGATTGCAGCTCAGGACTGCCGGCGGCGAGTGGGGCTACGTGCCATCGGATTTCGGGACGCTGGTCATCAATGTCGGCGACATGCTGCAGGAGGCGTCCGGCGGCTACTACAAGTCCACCAGCCATCGCGTTGCCAATCCCACGGGCGAGAGTGCGCGCCGGTCGCGCATCTCGCTGCCGCTGTTCCTGCAGCCGCGACCCGAGGTCGTGCTGTCTGATCGCTACACGGCTGGCTCCTATCTTGACGAACGGCTGCGCGAACTTCGCGTGAAGTAGCGCGATCAGGCAGAAAGCTCGCGTCTGACGCTGGCGATGAGCGCCTGGGTGAAGGCCAGCCCGAGTGGCGTGGCCGACGACTGGTCACGCACGCAGATCGCAAGATTTTCCCGGACATTGGGGGCGTCGAGCGGCACGAGCGAAAGCTGGCCACTMACCAATTCGTCCCTGACATCGAAGCGGGTGAGGATGCTGATGCCGGCGCCGGCGCGTACTGCATGCTTGATCATGACAATGGAATTGGATGTGAGCGGAGCTTTTGCCCAGGGCGACGCGTTGGGAAACAGCGTCTCGATCAGCGGCCGCAGACTCAGGCTTTCATCGACAAGCAGCAACGCCTCGCCCGCGCATTCCGTGGGCGTCACTGATGCGCGCCCGGAAAAGCGATGGTCGGCAGCGACAACCACGCCCATGCTGATCGGAATCGTCTCCACCACCCAGTAGTCCGAACTCGGCGGCATGTTGAAGCCCAGGACAAGATCGACTTCGCCACCCTCCAGCAGCACCAGCATCTCGCGGGTACCGCCCACCCGCACCACCACGTTGGCGTCGGGATATTGCCTGCGGATGCCGACCAGGACCTCGGCAAAGAACGAGCCGGCAAAACACTCCATCATGCCGATGGCGATCTGTTGCCGCTCCTGGCCGCGCAGCTTGGCGAGATCGTCGGAGATGCGCTCCATGTCGGCCTGCCACCTGCGGATCTGGTCGGCCATCAACCGGCCGGCCGGCGTTGCCCGCACACCGCGGGGCAGTCGTTCCAGAAATGTCGTTCGGTATTCCGCCTCCAGATTGAGGATGTGGCGATTGATCGCCGAAGGGGCGGTATTGAGGATTTCTGCTGCGCGGCGGATCGACCCGGCTTCGATAACCTCAACCAGGCAACGTGTTGCTGTCGTAAAAATAGGCATTCAATATGACTGCTCTCACTTTGAGCACGGGGCGTGCCACTATCTGTACTTGCGGGCCCGGTTCCCCGTCCATACACTTTGGAAAAGTCAGGGCGGAGTTCGCTGCCCGTTCATCTTATCTGTCTGGCGCAAAAGGTAAATGCGCGATGCGAGCGTTTCGACGTTCGCCGCGCGCGGGGCCGTGCGCGCCGATGAGGGCCCTGTTGCAAATGCCTGTTCACATCCTTGCTTCCGACTTCGTCATCACCATGAATGCCCAAAACGACGTGATAGCAAACGGAGCCGTTGCCATCGACGGCGACCGGATCGTTGACGTCGGGCCGCTGGCCCAGGTCAGCCAACATCATCAAAACAGCCCGGTGCGGCGTTTGGCCAACCGGTTGCTGATGCCGGGCCTCGTCAATGCTCACCTGCATTCGGGCGTGTTGCGCGGGACCGCCGAGGGCCTGCCGGTCTGGGACTGGCTGCGCATGTTCATTGATCCCATGCACCGGGTGCTGCGACCGCGCGAGGCGGAAGCCGCGTCGTGGCTCTGCTATGCCGAGTCCGTCTTGTCGGGCACCACGACCGTGGTCGACATGTGGCGCTACATGGAAGGCGCGGCGCGTGCTGCGAGCCAGATCGGCAATCGCACCGTCATGGTTCCATATGTCGGCGAGCACCCCGACTACGACTACTTCGACCACCTGGACGACACCGAGCGGTTGCTGGAAAACTGGCACGGCAAGGCGGATGGCCGCGTCGAGGTCTGGGTCGGGCTGGAACATGCCTTCTATTCCACGGAGGCGGGCCATGAGCGCGCCATCGCGCTCGCCAAGAAGTTCAAGACCGGGTTCCACACCCATTCCAACGAGGCGGAAGTGGAGCTCAACGAGATGCAGCGCCGCTACGGCTGCCGGTCGATCCAAGCCCTGGAAAAGCTCGGTCTGCTGGATGCCGATCGGACACTTCTTGCCCATTGCGTCTGGCTCGATGACAGCGAGATCGAACTGATGGGAAAGCGCGGCGTCTCGGTCGCGCACAATCCGGCAAGCAACATGAAGCTCGCCAGCGGCTACGCGCCGGTCGAAAAGCTCCGGGCGGCAGGCGTGGCCGTAGGCATCGGCACCGATGGCGAGAAGGAGAACAACAATCTCGACATGTTCGAGGAAATGAAGTTCGCCTCGCTTCTCACCAAATTCGCCACCCTTGACGCCGCAGCACTGGACAGCTGGGACGTGATGCGCATGGCGACCATCGAAGGCGCAAGAGCCATCGGCAAGGACCACGAAATCGGTTCGCTCGAAGTCGGCAGGAAGGCCGACATCATCGCGGTAAGGACCGACACGCCGCGCATGACTCCGTTGTTCGGCGGCAAGGACGGCAACCTGCACCACAATCTCGTCCACGCCATGCGCGGCGGCGACGTCGATATCACCATGATCGACGGGCGGATCGTGGTGGAAAACGGCGAGCTCAAGACGGCCAGCATGGCGGACCTGATTGCCGAAGTGCATGCCGTGGTGCCTGGGCTGTTCAGCCGTCGTGCCGCCTGGCTCGCGCAAAACAGCGCAGGAGCGATCAGCCCGATCGGCACAGCCAGCTAACAGATTTCGGGTCTTTCGACCCACCTGCACGCGCATACAACAAAAACAAAGGGAACGAAAATAATGACCAGCCTTACACGTCGCACAACGCTCAGCCTCATGCTCGCCGGAACGGCCCTGATGATGGGTCTTGCCGGTGCAAGCCACGCCGAAGAGCCGAAGAAGGTCGTCTTCCTCGTCAACGGCAATCTCGGGGACAAGTCCTATTTCGATCTCGGCGCCAAGGGCATGGAGATGATCAAGGCCAAGTATGGCGACAGGGTCGAGACCAAGGTGATAGAGATGGGCACCGACCAGACCAAGTGGCTGCCGACCTTCCAGGACGTATCCGACAAGGACTTTGACGTCATCGTCGCATGCACCTTCGAGATCTCCGACATCATGACCGAGGTGGCACCTGAATATCCCGACAAGACCTACATCCTGATCGACGGTGTCATGCCGTATGAAAAGGGCGACTACAAGAATGTCTATTCCGTGGTGTTCAAGCAGAACGAGGGTTCCTATCTCGCCGGCATGCTGGCAGCTGGCCTGATCAAGGACGGAACCCTCCCCGCAACGGACGGCAACAATATCGGCTTCCTCGGCGGCATGGACATTCCTGTCATCAACGACTTCCTCACAGGATATGTGGAGGGCGCCAAGGCAGTAAACCCTGATGTAAAGGTCGCGATCTCCTATGCCGGTTCGTTCAACGATGCGGCCAAGGGCAAGGAACTGGCGCTGGCGCAGTATCGTTCGGGCACGGCCATCGGCTTCAACGTTGCCGGTCTTACCGGGCTTGGCCAGATCGCCGCCGGCAAGGACGTCAACAAATACTCGATCGGCGTGAATTCAGACCAGGAGGCGATCTTCCGCGACACCGATCCGGCGATGGCCGATAAGGTCGCGACGTCGATGCTGAAAAATGTCGAGATCACACTGGCGCGCGCCTACGACCTCTATGTCGACGGAAAGCTGCCGGTCGGACAGGTCGAAGCAATCGGCCTGAAGGAAAACGCGGTCGGTCTGGCGGAAAATGGCGTGATGGCCAAACTCGCCAAGGATGACCTGAAGAAGCAGATCGCCGCGGCCAAGGAGAAGATCATCTCCGGCGAGATCAAGGTGACCTCCGGCTTTGCCATCGACCAGGCAGCACTAGAGGCCCTGCGCACCTCCGTCCGGCCCTGAGGCGAACATGAGCGATGCTCCGATCATCCGCTTCGAGCGTATCTCCAAGCGCTATCCCAACGGAACTGAGGCCTTGTCAGGCGTATCGTTCTCCATCGCCGCAGGTGGCATTCATGCCATCTGCGGGGAGAATGGCGCAGGAAAATCCACCCTGATGAAGATTCTGTTCGGGTTGGAGCAGCCGACCGGGGGCACAATCCAGCTGGATGGCGAGGCGGTCTCAATCGCTTCGCCCCGGGTGGCGGCAAGCCTCGGCATCGCCATGGTGCACCAGCATTTCTCTCTCATTGCGTCGCTGACGGTAGCGGAGAACATCCTGCTGGGGCAGGAGCCGCGGCGCGGTCTCTTCATCGACCGGGTCGAGGCGCGTCGGCGCGTGCTGGCCCTGTCGGCACGCTATAATCTCGATGCGGACCCCGATGCGCGGGTCGGCGCACTATCGGTCGCGGCACAGCAGAAGGTCGAGATACTGAAGGCGCTGTCGCGCGACGGCGTGCGGGTGCTGATCCTCGACGAGCCGACCGCCGTGCTGACGCCGCCGGAAACCGACGAACTGTTCCAGCGCCTGCGCGACCTGCAACGGGCCGGCCTCACCATACTCTTCATTTCCCACAAGCTGCGCGAAGTCAGGGCGCTGTCTGGCCATGTCACGGCGCTGCGGCTCGGCCATGTTTCCGGCGACAGCCGGATGGACATGATATCGGATACAGAGGTTGCCGCCTTGGTGATGGGCTCTTCCCGGCCCGCGGCAGTCGCCCGCGCCGGTCGCAGGGTCGGGGAGATCAGCCTCACCGTCGAGGACCTGCGGCTGGAGGCAGCCAGTGGCGCGGACCGGTTAGCCGGCGTCGATGTCTCGATCTGCGCCGGCGAAATCGTCGGCATAGCCGGCGTCGATGGCAGCGGTCAGCGCGGGCTGGTTTCCGTGCTATCGGGCGCCCGCAGGCCCACAAGCGGGACAGTAACCTGGAACGACCGGCCCGCGGCCGGACTCGACACGGTCGAATGGCGCCGCAACGGCATGGCCCATCTGCCGGCCGACCGCTTCCACCAGGGCGGAGCGCGCAGCCTTTCGGTCACCGAGAACGCACTGGCCGGCGCCCATCGCCTGGCGCGGTTCGCCCAAGGCCCGTTCATGCGCCGACGCGCCATGGAACAGCGGGCGGGCGAGATTATCCAGGAGTTCGGGGTTCGTTGTCCCGGGCCAGGTGCGCCGCTATCGGCGCTGTCAGGCGGCAATGCGCAGAAGGTCATCGCCGCGCGTGAATTTGCCACTGGGCCGACCTTCCTCATCGCCGACCAGCCCACCCGCGGCATCGACATCGCAGCCGCAGCCTTCATCCAGAGCCGCATCCTGGAGCTTGCGGCATCCGGTGCGGCCATACTCCTGATCAGTGCCGACCTCGACGAGTTGCTGGCGCTCTCGGACCGCGTGGCCGTCCTCTATGGCGGCCGCATCGTCGCCACGCTCGACAACGGACCGGAACTGACCCCGGAACGGCTCGGGCCGTTCATGCTTGGACTGGACAGCGCCGCATGATGATCCGCGAGGCGCTGGCGCCCTTTTTCCTGACCGTCCTTGTGCTGATCGCCATCCTTGCTTTGGTGCTGGTGCCGATCGCGATGACGCAGCCCGACCCCTGGGGTATGGTCGACACCTTCCTGCTCGGCCCGTTCCGCAACCCGCGTCACACCGGCAACATCGTCGAGATGGCCACACCGGCCATGCTATGCGGCCTGGCGGTGGCACTGATGTTTCGCACGGGCATGTTCAACCTCGGCGTCGAGGGTGCCTTCTTCCTGGGCGGCCTTGCAACGGTTGCCACCGTGCTGCTGGTGCCACTGCCGGCCTTTGCGCTGGTGCCGGTGGCCTTGGCCGTCGGCACTGTGATCGGATCGAGCGTCTGTGTCGTGCCGGGCTACCTGCGCAGCAAATACGACGTGTCGGAACTCGTTTCCTCGCTGATGCTGAACTTTGCGGCGCTGTTCATCGGCCTGTATGTGGTCAACTATGTGCTGCGCGACCCCGCCGCGGGGGCGATGGTAAGCTACAAGATCCCGCTCGAGGCGCGGCTGCCGCGGCTTGTTCCGGGAACCCGCATCCATCTGGGCACGCTGTTTGCGATCCTCGCCTGCATCGCCGGCAGCATCTACCTGTTCCGAACCACCTGGGGCTTCGAATCCCGCATCGTCGGCGCCAATCCGGGCTTTGCCGCCCATCTGGGTCTTCCGATCCGCCGTATCATGCTGCGGGCGCAGATCATCGGCGGAGCGATCGCCGCTGCCGCCGGCGGCATCGAAATGCTCGGGCTCTACCAGCGTTTCTCCTGGCAGTCGTTGCCGGGCAATGGCTGGACCGGCGTGGTCGTGGCAATCCTGGCGCGCGACCATCCCCTGCTGCTGATTCCCGCGGCACTCTTCCTCAGCTACCTTCAGGTCGGTGGGGACCTTGTGGCGCGCAATCACGACGTGCCAAGCGAAGTGGTCGGGCTGATCCAGGCCCTGATCCTGATCTTCGTCACCGCAAGCGCCATCATCCGCAATCCCCGCCTTCTCGCATGGATTGCCGGACGCAGGACGGAGCAAGCGGCATGAGCAACCTGTTCGACATAACATCAGTCATCGCACTGGTTCCCGTGCTCCTGCGGGTCACGACGCCCATTCTCCTGGCAGCGCTCGGCGTGCATATCTCGCAGCGTGCCGGCGTGCTCAATCTCGGCATGGAGGGCATGATGCTGTCAGCCGCGCTTGCGGGTGTCGTCGTCAGTGCCCTGACCGGCAGTGCCTGGATCGGCCTGCTCGGCGCATTGTTCGCCGGCCTGGTCCTTGCCGGCATGCTGGCCGTTGCCGTGCATGGGCTGAAGGCCGACCTGATCCTGGCCGGCATCGCGCTCAACATGCTGGCGGCGTCCGGAACCACGCTGATCCTGTTCATGCTGACGGGCGACAAGGGCATGTCCGGCTCGATGGCGAGCCAGGTCCTTCCGTCCCTGACGCTGCCTCTCATCGCTGGCATTCCCGTCCTCGGCACGCTGCTGTCCGGGCATCACGTCCTCACCTACCTAGCCTTCGTCCTGGTGCCGGTTGTCGCCATCACCATGATGCGCACGCCCTTCGGCATCCGGCTGCGGGCGGTCGGAGAAAACGCAGAGGCAGCGGCGACGGCGGGTATCGACGTTGTGCGCATGCAGGTGGTCGCGCTGCTGATCTCGGGCCTGTTTGCCGGGGCGGCTGGCGCCTTCCTGTCGATGGGCTACGTCAGCTGGTTCTCCCAGAACATGAGCGCCGGGCGCGGCTTCGTGGCGCTCGCCGCAGACCTCATGGGCTATGGCAGCGCCTGTGGCACCATGCTCGCCTCCCTGCTGCTCGGCACAGCCGAAGCGGTGGTGATCGCACTGCAGGGAAAGGGACTGCCCAGCGAATTGCTGCAGGCGGTCCCCTATATCGTTCCGGTGATCGCGCTGGTGATCCATGCGCGCCGCCGACACAGGGTGGCCTGAGGCCGCTTCATTTCTTCATCATGTATTCAGGAGCAACAGACCATGTCCGTCCATAAAGTGATTTTCGACACCGATCCCGGGGTGGACGATGCCATGGCGCTGCTGTTCCTGCACCTGTCGCTGCAGATCGAGCTGGTCGGCGTGGTCACGACCTTCGGCAACGGCACGATCGACCAGACGACCCGCAACGCCTTGTACCTCGTCGACCGATTCAAGATGAACGTGCCGGTGGCCCGCGGCGCGGCCAAGCCGCTGGTCGGAGAACCCATGGATCCGCCGGATTTCGTGCATGGGCAGAATGCTCTGGGCAATGTGACGATACCGGACGGTTTTGAAGGCGTGGCAGACCCCCGCCCCGCCCATCGCTTGATCATCGACACGGTGCGGGCGGCACCGGGCGAGATCACCATCATCGCCGTGGGGCGAATGACAAATCTAGCGCTCGCACTGCGCGAGGCCCCTGATATCGTGCCGCTGGTCAAACAGATCGTGGTCATGGGCGGTGCCTTCGGCATCGCCGGTGTCCAGGGCAATGTCACGCCCGCGGCAGAAGCAAATATCATCGGCGATCCCGAGGCGGCAGACGAGATCGCCGCCGCCAGTTGGCCGATCACATTTGTCGGTCTCGACGTCACCCAGAAGACTTTCATGCCGACCGACTATCTTGAAGGTCTTGCCAGGGATGGCGGCGAAGCCGGGAAATTCATCTGGGAGGTGTCGCGCTTCTACGAAGCCTTCCACCAGGCCGGCGGCGTGCCGTCGATCTTCGTCCACGATTCCTCGGCCGTCGCCTATCTGCTGCGCCCCGAGCTGTTCGAGACCAGGACCGGCGCCGTCCGCGTCTCGACCGAAGGCATCACGCGCGGCATGACGGTCCAGAAGCCTGATGGGACGAGTTTCCCCCCCGGCGCCTGGGACGGTCGCCCCTCGCACCACGTCTGTATTTCTGTGAATTCTGAGGGCTTGCGAGAGCTCTATCGCAACACAGTTACTCAAGCCAACGCCGCTATTGGCCAAACCTCTGCCCGAACGTGAAGCACTTCGGCAAGATTGGGCAGGAGACAGGCCGTATCGCAAGCCTGTCGGATGACGCGATCACCGTGACGGTCACGCGTCTGATCACCGTGGGCGCGGCGAGCTTTCTGGACGTCCACGTCGGTCGACCGGCCCGCGTAGCTTGGCCGCCGTTAGGCTGTTTCGACAAACCAGATACATCTCCAGCCGGCCACGGCAGCGTGACGTCGGTGGGATTAGTTTGCAGCCTCGATGATGAGCTTCGCCACAACGTCGGGGTGAGACAGCATGACCCCGTGGTTGGCAGCCACCTCGACCGCTGTCGCTTTGAGGCGCTTTACCTGGTCTCGCTGCAGTTGCGGCTGGATGACCTTGTCATCGGTGGAGACGACGTCGAACGAGGGAACATTGTGCCAGGCCGCCTCGGTTACTGGCGTAGAAATTGCTTTGACGCCAAACGCCCCTTGCGTGGCAGCGATCAGTTCCTGCTCGCTACGCGGCGGCTACCATTTAGCGGAGATCGCCTGCGCTCGACGGTCTTCACCTACGACAAGACGAAGCTTACGGAAGACAAGCTGCCGAAGTCGCTGCTCGATCTCGCCGGCGCGCCCGGAAGGACCGCCGAGGCGCGAGCGTTTCACAACCGCTACCAATGGTATGGCCAAGCAAGAGATCGAGCTGTGAGTTATACAGGCGAAAGCCAACACATTCCGGCTTCTATGCCGATTGTAACCCGATACCGTCCACCATCCMTTTGAAACCGGCTCCAGATCGCGATTGCGAATTGCCTGCCATGATTTCTCAGCTCACGGGTGATCACCCGCGGTCGGGTCGAGGATGAGAGGTCCTTCTGCCTCCAGCCGGACGCGGCCTCTGCCGATGCGGACGAGGCGTATTGGCGCCTCTTTTTCTTCGAGCCGGCGACGCAGCAGCAGGAGCCGGGTTTCGAGATTGTCCTTGATCTCTGGCATGCGGGCACCGGCCGCGAGCCGCATTTCCCGGTTCGTGAATTCGCTCCTGCCGTCGCTCAGATGCCATTCGAGCATCAGGCGCAGCAGGGTACCGGCAACGCCCTTCACTATGTAGGTGCCGTCGACGAACACGCTGTCGTCGAAGCGGTGATGGACGACGCGGACTTCTCGCCCGCCGGCAGCAGACTCGGTCATGCGGGCCGCCGGTCTCAATTCGGCGGCTGCCGCTTCCCGTTCGCTGGCCCTGAGGGCACTGGCAGCCTGTCCAGCCAGAATTTCGAGAGCAGCCTCGTCCTCTTCACGGAAGGCGAGCCGCTCCGTGCTCTCGATGAAGAGCAGGCCCGTCACCGTGCCGCCGGCTGTCATGGGAACGGCAATCTGGCTCATAGCCGTCGGCAATTGTGGGAAAGCGACGGTGCGTGTCGTATTTTCAGCCCCTTCCGCCTCCAGACCGATCGCTTCGCCGAAGCGGCGCACGCGGCTCATATCGCTGACCTTGATCGTCTGACCACTCGTTACCGCAGCACCGATCAATCCCTCGCTGCCGGCGACTTCCGATCCGAGGCCGGAGCGCTCGTAGCCGATGCTACCGGTCGTGACCAGGCAGCCGCGGTGGCTGTCGTGGATGAGAACGAGCGCATTGTCGTATCCGAGAACGTGCTGGACGCCGCCGAGCAGGCTGTCAATGATCTCGCCGGCCTCCGCCTGTCGCTCGATGGCTTTGGTCGCGTGGGACAGCGCGGGAAGGCTGACAGGCGCACGGCCGTTTATCTGCGGGGTGGTGTCCACCGGCGAGGGAACCTTTTCGATCCCATGCACACGAAAAATATCGGCGCTCCTCAGCCGCATGACATCCGACATGCCAATCTGCGCGCTGCTCGCCTTGAGCTGGCGGGCGATCTTGTCGAACAGCGCGCCGGTATCGACAGAACGCACAAAACCGATGTCGAGCAGGAACTGATCGCCTGTGAACCCGTCCACGAGGATCAGCGTGACCTTGGGATTGGCGCGTACATTCGCCGCCGTCTTGGCGAAGAACTGGTTGGAAAGAGCGACATGCTCCTCATCAACCCGCATCACATGGGAGAGATAGGATACATTCGGCATGCCATCGGCCGAGGCCGTGGCGATGATGGAGGGGATGACACCCTCGAAGCAGGCGGAAAGATCGGAAAGCCGCAGCGTCATTGGGACCTCGCGCCAGCCTGCGTCCCTGCCAGCATGCCGGCGAGCGGGCCGGGCGTCTGGACATATATTTCACTGATCACGAGGCGGGCGACTCGCGCCTCGTGCGCCGTCAGCCATGGCGCGATGAGGTGCCGGGGCACGCCGAGGGATTCGAGCTCGTCCGTTGCAGCGGTCATGAAACGGTCGGCACGATCGAGGTCGGGGGGTTCTGTCCCACGCATCCCGGCAGCCCCTTTCAGCTGGAAACTGACATAGTCCGAAGGGCTGACGAAGGTGGCGGCGATCCGCCCGGTCTGCCGGATGCAGAATTCGAGCCGTGGCCACTGCCAGGCGGAAAAGATGACGTCGATCGTCTCGCGGTTTTCCAGAAGATGAAAGCCGACACCGCGTCCTGCCGAAGGACGGCCGGTTTCGTCAGCCACAGCGATGATGCACATCAGCGGCCGATTGAAAAAATCGAGGAGCCTGTCGTCGAGCCTCACTGCCTTCCCCCGTTGCTTGTCCCTGATCTTCTTAGCAAACTTTTAGGATATTCGGTACGGCTTGCACATTCATTTAGGAACGCCGGTTTTCACGCTGCGCTATAGAAGCGCCGTACCGGCTGGACGGCCTGGATAATCCCCTGCCCGTCTTCGGCGGCCTCGTGCCACCAAACGAAAGAACTCGCCGCCCCGCCCCGCATGCCGGAGCGCGGAACGGAATTCTGCGTCCCGCCGTAAGAGCGAAAGCATCGACGATCGATGCATTGCGAACCTGGAGAGAGAAAGATGAAAAAATTCGCCGGTGCGGCGATCTCGCCGCTGGGGCATGGGATGCCAGCGATGGCGTTCGGCAAGCATGTCATCCGCATGATGGCGGCCAATACCGGCGGTTCGCTCGGCATGTTCGAGGCCTTCGTGGAGGCCGGCGAAGGCCCGCCATTGCATGTGCATGAGCGCGAGGACGAGTTCTTCCGCGTGCTCACCGGCCGCTTCGGCTTCTGGTGCGCCGGCGACTATGTCGAACTCGCGGAAGGCGGCTGCATTGCGCTGCCGCGCGGCGTGCCGCACCGCTTCCGCAATGTTGGGAAGACCGAGGGCCGCCTCATGGTGGTCGTCACACCGGGCGGGTTCGAAAGCTTCTTTTCGATCGTCGAGCTCTGCAGGCCCGAAACCCCCGAGCAGATCGCTTCGGTCGCGAAAGGCTTCGGCCTGACTTTCCCGCCCGAGGACGACCGCGAGGTCGCCTAAACCACTTCAAACAAACCACCGGAACCTGAACAACGGTCCATCGAAAGGAGCCCGAAGGATGACACATGTACCTTCCAACGAAAACGGAATGACCCTGACAACCACGCAGCTCGATGCCTATCTGGCGCGGATCAACGTCGAGCGGCCGTCGCGTCTCGACATCCTCAGCCTGACACAGCTGCATCGCGCCCATGTCATGAGCTTTACATGGGAGGCGCTGGACGCCTTCATGGGATGGCCCTCCGTGATCCCCCCGGCTGCGGCCTTCACCAAGATGGTCGAGAGGCGGCGCGGCGGCTGGTGCTACGAGATGAACGGCCTCTTCGGCGCCGCGCTTGAAGCACTCGGCTTCCGAGTGACCCGTCTTTGCGGCGGCGTCGACCGGGAAAGGCTCGGCGATATCGCCATCGGCAATCATCTGACGCTGCGTGTCGACCTCGAACGTCCCTATCTCGCCGAGGTCGGCGTGGCGGACGCCATCGTCGAGCCGGTGCCGCTGACCACCGGGCCGATAAGCCAGCGCGGCTTCGACTTCTCGATCATGCCGGCGGACGGCGGCTGGCTGCGCTTCCACAACCATGTGCGCGGGATTGCGAAGAGCTTCGATTTCCGGCCCGACCACAGCGACGAAGCCGCGATGGTCGCAACGCATGGCTGGCTGATGCAGGATCGTGGCTCCCCCTTCACCAATGCGCTCGCGGTCCTTCGGCACACGGCGGACGGCTATGTCGCACTTCAGAACGACCGTCTACGCTGCGTGACGGCAAACAGCCTCAGCGAGCAGCGCATCACGAGTGCCGACCATCTGGCCGATACGTTCGAGACCGTATTCGACCTCGACATTTCCCGACCCGGCCGCGTCTGGGAGCGCCTTCAGGCCATCGGCCACGACAAGGCCGCCTAAGCCGGTAACCGCATCATTCCACATCCAAGGAAACATCAATGCTTCGCATAACTGCATTCGCCCTTGCTCTCGCCTTGAGCACGACCCCCGTCCTTGCCGATCCGGCGCCGGGCGGTGCCTATAAGACCGACCCCTCTCACTCGAGTTTCAACTGGTCGTTCAACCATTCCGGCCTGTCGCACTACACCGCGCGCTTCACGAAAGTCGATGCGCGGCTCAACTGGAAGCCGGAAGAGCCGGAAACCTCCACGCTTTCTGTGACGATCGATCCGCTTTCGATCCGCACCGACTATCCCTGGCCGGAAAAGGTCGACTTTGATGCGGAAATCGGCGGGGAGCAGACCTTCCTGGCAGCCAAGCCAATCACCTTCGTTTCCAAGACGATCCACGTGACGGGCGAGAAGACCGGCACCGTAGAAGGCCTCCTCACCTTCCGCGGTGAAACACACCCGGCAACGCTCGATGTCACCTTCAACGGCTCGATCGCCAAGCACCCGATGATGGGCGTCCCGAAGATCGGCTTTTCGGCGACCGGCAGGATCCGTCGCAGCGAATGGGGATTGGATTTCGCAATCCCCGCACTCGATGACACAGTCACCTTCGCCATAGAAACGCAGATGGTCCCCGCTGATTACGCATTCCAGTGAGAAACAAAATGAGATGCAGATCCGGCCGGACCTGCATCTCAATCATTGCAGCAGGCCGCACCTTTTGGTCTTGAAAGGAGGAGAAACTTCGATCTCGCCATTCCGTCGACGAAGGTTTGAACATGGGGTAGTCGCGGGCGGTTCACCCCATGACCATTCTCTCGGCACTAGCTGGCGGGGGTGGTTGCCCCGATAAGATGGAAATACGGGCTCACGATTGGAACCGGGCCCAAAACATCGAATGGAGGCAACCATGAAGCAGTATATCGGGCTTGATGGTTGTCGACGTGGTTCTGTCATGCGCTGACAGCGGAGGGGACTCCCGCGATTTGCAACGATGCCCTTGGACTGCCTAGGCGGCCTGCCTCGGGAAGTGCGACTACATAGCCTGAAAGGGCAGTTTTGCCGAAGCGACTTTCCCTCGGCCACCTCGCATCCCCCGGACAAACAAAAAACCTCCCGTGTGCAGCCAGCACACAGGAGGGTCTTTTGCGGTGCCTGCGGTGGACCGTTTCGCCGTTAGGCGGGCAGGTCGAAGCGGTCGGCGTTCATCACCTTCGTCCAGGCGGCGACGAAGTCCCTCACGAACTTCTCCTTGCTGTCGTCCTGGGCGTAGACTTCCGCATAGGCGCGCAGCACGGAGTTGGAACCGAAGACGAGGTCGGCGCGGGTCGCAGTGAAGCGGACACCGCCGGTCTTGCGATCGCGGATCTCGTAAAGGTTCCTGCCAGTCGGGATCCAGGAGTACGCCATGTCGGTCAGAGTGACGAAGAAGTCCGTGGTGAGCGCTCCGACTGTGGACGTGAAGACACCATGCCCGGTGCCCGCATGGTTGGTGCCGATGACGCGCAGGCCACCGACGAGAGCCGTCATTTCTGGCGCGGTCAGGCCCAGAAGCTGAGCGCGGTCGAGGAGTAACTCCTCGGCACTGACCAGATAGTCATCCTTCTGCCAGTTGCGGAAACCGTCGGCGAGTGGTTCGAGCGGCGCGAAGCTGTCGGCGTCGGTGTGCTCGGCAGTGGCGTCGCCGCGGCCGGCGGCAAACGGCACCTGGATGTCGAAACCGGCAGCCTTGGCGGCCTGTTCGACACCGTAGTTGCCAGCCAGGACTATGACGTCTGCAACCGAAGCGCCGGTGTCGGCGGCGATCGGTTCGAGCATGGCGAGAACGCGGGCGAGACGTTCAGGCTCGTTGCCGGCCCAGTCCTTCTGGGGCGCCAGCCGGATGCGCGCGCCGTTGGCCCCGCCGCGATTGTCTGAACCACGGAAGGTGCGGGCGCTGTCCCATGCGGTGCTGACGAGGTCGGAGACGGAAAGGCCGGAGGCGGCGATTTTCGCCTTGACGGCCGAAACGTCATAGGTCGTGCTGCCTGCCGGGATCGGGTCCTGCCAGATCAGGTCCTCTGCCGGGACATCCGGGCCGATGTAGCGAGCCCTCGGGCCCATGTCGCGGTGGGTCAGCTTGAACCAGGCGCGTGCGAAGGCATCCGAAAACGCCCCGAAGTCGTTGCGGAAGCGCAGCGAGATCTCGCGGTAGATCGGGTCCACCTTGAGCGCCATGTCGGCGTCCGTCATCATCGGGCTAAGGCGGATGGTCGGGTCTTCCACGTCTACCGGCTTGTCCGCTTCAGCGATCGAGATCGGCTCCCACTGGGTTGCGCCAGCCGGGCTCTTTACCAGATGCCATTCGTGCTTGAACAGCATTTCGAAGAACCCGTTGTCCCACTTGGTCGGCTCGGTGGTCCAGGCGCCTTCAAGGCCGGATACGACGGTATTCCGGCCGATGCCGCGTCCCTTGGTGTTCACCCATCCGAGGCCCTGGAATTCCGGACCTGCCGCTTCAGGATCGGCGCTGAGGTCGGCCGGGTTGCCATTGCCGTGGGCCTTGCCGATGGTGTGGCCGCCGGCGGTGAGCGCGACGGTCTCCTCGTCGTCCATGCCCATGCGGGCAAAGGTCTCGCGCATTTGCGCGGCGGTGGCGAGCGGATCGGACTTGCCGTTGACGCCTTCGGGATTGACGTAGATCAGCCCCATTTGGACAGCAGCAAGCGGGTTGGAGAGCGTGGCGGGCTGAGCAACATCACCGTAGCGGCCGTCGCTGGGAGCAAGCCATTCCTGCTCGTCACCCCAATAGACGTCCTTTTCCGGATGCCAGATATCTTCGCGGCCGAAGCCGAAACCAAAGGTCTTCAGCCCCGCAACGTCATAGGCAATCGTACCGGCAAGCGCGATCAGGTCGGCCCAGGAGATCCGGTTGCCATACTTCTTCTTGATCGGCCATAGCAGGCGGCGGCCCTTGTCGGTGTTGACGTTGTCCGGCCACGCGTTCAGTGGCGCGAAACGCTGGTTGCCGGTATTGGCGCCACCACGGCCGTCGGCCGCGCGATACGAGCCAGCCGCGTGCCAGGTGACGCGGGCCATCATGCCGACGTAGCTGCCCCAGTCGGCCGGCCACCACTCCTGGCTTTCAGTCATAAGAGCCCGCAGGTCAGCCTTCAGGGCCTCTACGTCGAGCTTCTTCAGCTCCTCGCGATAGTTGAAATCCTTGCCGAGCGGATTGGTCTTGGTGTCATGCTGGTGAAGGATGTCCAGGTTCAGTGCGTTCGGCCACCATTGCGTGACAGATTTGCCGAGGGCCGTGTTGCCGCCGTGCATGACCGGACACTTCCCGGCCGGTTTTGTCTTTGTGTCCACGTTAACTCTCCCTAAATCTCAAACTCGGGTTGACGTTGCGAGCCAAGTGTTTCTGCGCGGGTTGGGTGAACCACCCGTCAGGTTCAAATCCCTTGATAGCCAATAAGCAAGCCTGCCGATAAATTCCAATTGTATATTCTAAAGGGGCTGATAGCTTTAGATTATGATTGGTCTATCCATGAAGCATCTGCGTTATTTCGAAGCTCTGGCGCGTTTAGGGCATTTCGGGCGGGCCGCGGAATCCTGTGCGATTTCCCAGCCGGCGCTGTCCGTGCAAATCCGCGAGCTCGAGGAACTGATCGGCGCCCCGCTCGTGGAACGAGGCAGCAGGCAGATCCGCTTGACTAGCCTCGGTGAGGAGTTTGCCGAACGCGTGCGTGCCATTCTGCGCTCGGTCGATGATCTCGCAGAACTGGCGCGCGCCACCCAAGTATCGCTCACGGGCCGGCTTCGCATCGGCGTTATTCCGACGATTGCTCCTTATCTGCTGCCCGATGTCATCAAGACGCTGACGCAGCGCTATCCCGGGCTCGACCCGCGACCGCGCGAGGCGGTGACCCAGCGGCTGATCGAGGACCTGCAGGAGGCGAGACTCGATACCGCGATCGTAGCCCTTCCCGTGTCCGAGCCGACGCTGGAGGAGATTCCCCTCTTCGACGAGGAGTTTGTTCTGGTCCGGCCGCTCGAGGACGCGGGAAAGCCCGTGCCGAGTTCGGAAATGCTTCAGGAGATGCGCCTTCTCCTGCTGGAGGAGGGGCATTGCTTCCGCGAGCAAGCGCTCTCTTTCTGCAACATCGCCGCCGCGCCCCCCCGCGAACTCATGGAGGGAAGCTCACTCACCACGCTAGTGCAGATGGTTGGTGCTGGCATCGGCGTCACGCTGCTGCCGCAGATGGCAGTGCGTACGGAGACGCGCTCAGCGGATGTCAGCGTGTTCCGCCTGTTGGAGCCCCGCCCCTTCCGTACGATCGGCATGATCTGGCGCAAGACCAATCCCTTGGTGTCGCAATTCGGTCCGATCGCCGAAATCGTCCGTGACGCCGGCACCCGCAAGAAGTGCGAACTTGGGGATCTCCCCGGTGTCAGCTAGGAGCCGTCATCTCAACTTTTTATTGCAGATTAAGATGTAGCCCGGTTTCTACAAAGCCGGGATCAACTACGACGTGGCAGCACAAGCTCCCACTAAACCGATCACAAACGCCATCAAGTTTTTGAACAGCCTCGATGGCAATCCACGATCCACGGTGGTGTGCTGAGGGTTCTGCAGGCGGCATCCTAAAGTAGCTGCGCGACATGGGCCGTTAGTTGCGGGGGAATTGATGACCGATTGCTCTGCAATCGGGATTGTCCGGGCGAAGAGCCTCATGAATTTCTTGGACAGATGCTCGGGTTTCGCTCTTCAGCGCGCGACGCCGATCTCATTCACCGCGACGCCTTTTTGACATCGTTGCTCGACGGGTTGGTCAGGATAGCGCTCGCGATGATGTGAACGAGATGATCGACCCGTGGCGCGAACGAGGGTAGGTCAACGAGCCAGCCGAGTGCCGACATCAAGCCGAACAGGTCGTCCCCATTCATATCGGTGCGCGCCGTACCTTCGGCCTGAGCACGGAACAGTAGTTGCGCGCTCGCTGAGTGCACCGCTGCGCATGAAGCATAAAGAGCTGAGTCCGGGTTTGTGCGGGCGGTGGCCATCAAGGTGACAACGCCCCTATAGCTTTGGGCGAATGCCACCCATTCGCGGATCCAGGACACGAGCGCTTCACCAGGTGAATTCGACATTTCAAGTTCGTCTGCCTTCTGCGTCAGTATGTCGAGATTCGTACAGAGCAAGGCTTCGAACAAGGATTCTCGCGTCGGGAAATGACGAAGCAGCGTGGCCAACCCGACGTCGGCCCTACGGGCGATATCGTGCATCGACGCATCGGCACCATGCTCGGTGACGGTCGTCGAATCTGCGACGATGTGGGAACCGATCAGCGCGGTTTCCGCTCTGTGCCGCAAGCCTCCCCGGGGTCGTCGCCGATCCAAAGGATGATCATTGCAACCAACATCACGACGCAGCCCAGTGACTGCCACAAGGTGAGCGTTTCCCGGAGGAAAACAAAAGCGAGTCCTGCGGCTGCGACAGGTTCAATCATGGATGCAACGAGCCCCGCTAAGGCCGTCCGGCAACGCGCCATTCCAACGCAGTAGCACACATAGGCGAGTGCCGTCGGGCCGAGTCCAAGATAGAGCAGCACGCCGAAGCTTCGCCAATCGGTGACTAATGCCCTCATCATCTGCCAGTTGATGGTAGCGAGCAGAAAGGACATGGGTGCGAGAAAAGCGGCCGTGATCACGAGGCCAAGTCCCGAGACCAATACCGCAGAATAATCGACAGTCAGCAACCGGGCAGCTTGTGTTAGGAAGACGAAGGCTATCGAGGCAAATATCGATAGCATTAGGCCCACCAATGTCGGCAGATTACTGCCTTTCATGTCCTCCCCGACGAAAGAAAGAAGGCCAATGGCCGCCAAGACGAGGGCGGCGACAACTTGCCCGGACACCTGTTCCGTGCGCCGCCAAAGGGCCCAGATCATGGCTAGCGCTGGCGGCAAGCATACGGTGAGAAAGACAGTAACCGTGACGCCCAATAGCCAAAAACTCCTAAATAGACACACCTGGAAAATTGCACAGCAGATCCCGAAAAGGAAAAAGCAGGGCAAACTCCTGAGCCGGGGGATACATCTTTTCCAACCATTCGAAACGACGGCGAAAAGCAGGACTGCGGGACCCGCCACGATGGTTCGTGCGAAGCCATAGACCTCGTCCGGAACGCTGAGCTCATAAGGAACGAGTTTGCTTGCGACACCGACTGTCGCCCACAACACAGCCGCGCACATCACGAGAAAGAGACCCGAGAGATTGCGAGAACGGACGATTGCGCTAGCTCTTGGCTGCAAGATGCGTTGCCAGTCGTAGACCCGCTGCCTAGTGCGGAGGCAACCGAAGGCGTGTCCTCTAAGTCCACCACTCACGGCGGAAATGATATCCGGGTGCGCTTCCTTCCTTGGACTAAATGCCTCGGATCGGGGGGCGCTCAGAATATTGGGATTTGTTCGTTTAGCAGACAGTGATTCCTCCTCTCCGAACGGCATGGCATTGCGATTCAGGATGCGACGCTCCCCCGCCGCTCGCCAATCGCGCGCTGGCGGTGATCATGCGCAGCTGTTTGTCCTGCGGATACGAGTTCGGGGCTAGTTTCCAGGATATTTCGGTCCCGAGCTTGCGACGCAGGGCCGTGGTGTAGTCGCTTGATTCCTTCGGTACAATTACGAAGGCCTGGTCGCCGCCGATGACTTCCTCCGCGAAATAGGCGGCCAGCGGGCGGTCGGGATTCTGGAACTGCTTGGACGGAACCGCGATCGCGTTGATCGTATAGCCCCTGTCGATCGCCCTCGCCCTGGCTTGCTGAACCGGCATGCCGTCATTGTTCTCGCCGTTGCCGGATATGTCGATGACCATTCGATCGGCGTGGCCCGGAAACCTGTCGAGAAGCATGCTTCCGATCGCGATGGCCGAGGAAATGGATGTTCCACCTCTGATCCTGCGGCCGAGGCCCGTGTCACCCTTGCTGCTGATAATGCCGGCGGCGGCTTCGGCATCTTTTGGTCCGCAAATCCTCGTCCAGGGCAGGACGGACCTAATACTCTGCGGACCTGCCCACTCGAAATAGCTGATTGCAATGCAACCTCGGGGGTTGCTTGAAAGAGCCTTCATGATCTCGGGCGACATCAGGGCGGCGGCGTGACCATTCCGCTGCAGGTCCGCGGTGGCGGGGTCGATCGAAGACGAGAAATCGACAGCGAAGACCACGGCGACATCGACGTCGAGCCCTTGTGCCTGATCAGTTCCGGAGGCGCGCGCCTCAAATCCCATCGCCGACATGACAACAATCGCCACCGCCAGTTTCGTGAATGACAGAATGCCCATGAACCCCTCTTGACGGTTTCCGCGCGGGACGAACCCGTGGGTGACCTGGCATCGACGCCGTTACAACCGGACCCTCGTCGAGGAAACGGTTGCATGAGACCCCCTTATGGGGGGTGTGCGGGCAAATGACGGCTGTCGATGCAACGGATGCAGGCCATGGACAGGCCGACTCTTGCAGCGTAGGTTGCAGCGCAGATCATTGATCTGCCAGTTGTTTCATGTCTCTTATCTGTTTGCGCATTCCAGCAACGCGGGGAGTAAGGCGGTGGCGATTGACGTCGATCGGCTGCAGCGTGCATCAATGAACCTATCGGACGTGATCGCCGATCCTGCGCGCTGGACCGGGATTCTGGAAGATCTGGCGACGTCGTTCGGTGCCATGGGTGCAGGCCTGATCCCGCAGTCCGGGTCCGAAGGGGCGATGACGACCGCCAGTCTCAGGGAGTGCCTCCAGACCTATGTTGGCGAGAGCTGGGCAGAACAGGACAGCGAAAGCCATCGACGCGCGCGGGCGATCAACATGCGGGGCGAGGTGGCGCTGGATAGCGACCTGATCGACCGCGAGGACCGCTACGTGCCGTTCTTCGATGATTTCCTGCCCCGCTTCGACGGGAAGGGCTGGGCAGGCATCGGCCTTCGCACCGGCGCCGACTTCTGGTCGCTGACATTGCACCGATCCCTCCGCCAAGGGGAATTCGGAGAGGCAGAGCGGGCAATTCTCCAACAGTTTTCCGTGAGACTTAACGAAGTCGGCAGCCTCGCGCATCTGGCAGGGCGCGTGACGCTGTCCACGGTCGCCAAGTCGTTCGACCAGATCGGCAAATCCGTGGTCGCGATCGACCAGACAGGGCGGTTCATTCAGGCCAATGCCACGGCACAGCGGCTGTTGGGCACCTCCATCCATGTCGCCGGCGGCCGACTGATGCTTCGTGACCGACATGCCGCAACCGAATACGAAAGGGTGGTCAACCGCCTGCAGCGGCTACGCGAAGGCAAGACCTTGCGCGCGGCCCCGATCATCGTCCGGCGGGAGAACGCTACCCCGCTTGTGATCAGGGTCCTGCCCGTCGACGGCGCGGCTAAGACGCCGTTCGTATGCGCTCGAGCTCTGCTCGTTATCAGCGAGGTGTCATGGCCGGGCAGGACCGAGTGGCAGGTTTTCGCCCGCGCCTTCGGACTCACCCCCGCAGAAGCGCGCCTTGCAGGGCTTCTCGCGAGCGGCAGTTCTCTCGAGTACGCCGGAGATGCTCTCGGCATCACCCGGGAGACCGCCCGAAGCAGGATCAAGGCTATCTTCCAGAAGACTGACACTCATCGCCAGGGCCAACTGGTGGCACTGCTGGCCTCATTGACGTAAACAGGGAGACGGGAGGCCTAGGCCGGATCGACATTCACCGGAGCCAGATCATCGCTGCTGCGAGATGGACAAAGCCCTCGAAGTGGATGGTTCTGCGGTCATAGCGTGTTGCGAAGCGGCGGAAATGCTTCATTCGATTGAAGCAGCGCTCTATGCAGTTTCGATG
>NZ_JBFTOF010000033.1:0-55268 GCF_056397845.1 Rhizobium sp. 05L419 | reverse complement strand
GTTCACCAGATGCTAAAGACGCTCGACCAAATTGGATTGATCCAAAAGCAACCAGGCCAGGCGCGCAGCATCCAACTGCTTGTCCCGCCTCAAGAACTGCCAATCCTCGGCATAGACAACCCGTCATAATCTCTGAGACGAAACACTAGATGCGGTTCAAAATCGACGTGTAGCCACACTGCGCCCCGATCTCGGGCAATATTTGTCGCCTCTTTGACCAACCTCGTGGCGATCCCCCTCCTGCGCATAAGAGGGCTGACGCAAGTATCTAAAATAAACTCATGCAAAGCGCCATCTGAGGCAACATTGACAAAACCTACTAGTCGCTGCCCGTCGTAAGCCCCAAGGCGCGCGAGGCTTCGTGCTAAAACCGGGCCGAAGTCCCTTGCTCCATGGTCGCCCCAAGCTTCCACACAAAGTCCATTCAGTTCTTCATTCGAAGGAAATCGATCGAGACGAATGGAAACCACTTGACGACCTCATACGAAAAAAATTGAGCCAAAGTGGCATGGACTTGAATATTGAATGAAATGCAGACCAGTCGGCTTAGCGATTGACGAAATCAAGCATTCGGTAGGAAATGCTCTAAGCATGCACGCAAACGCCGACGGCAGGTTTGGATGGATCGTCTCGAAGCAATGAGGATGTTGCTGGCAGTCGTCGACGCCGGGAGTATCTCTGCAGGAAGCAGGAAGCTGAATGCGCCGCTACCTAGCGTCAGCCGCAAGGTCGCCGAGCTCGAAAGGCACCTCGGCGCAAATCTGATCGTGCGCACCAGTCGGAACCTCCAGCTCACCGACGCCGGGAGAGAATATGTCGAGGCGGCGCGCAGGATCATGGCGGACTTGGAGGAAGCAGAGCGGCGGGCCTCCGGCGAATACCAAACCCCACGTGGCACGCTGACGATCACTATGCCGGTGGAATTCGGCGCCCGCTACGTCCTGCCGATCGCCMTGAGCTACATGGAGAAACATCCTGAGGTATCGTTGAACCTGCTGTCGCTCGACAGGACGGTGCATCTGGTGGACGAGCAGGTCGATATCGCGATCCGGCTTGGGGACCTCGCGGACAGCTCGCTCTACGCCGTCAAGACGGGTGAATTCCGCCTGCTGACCTGCGCCAGCCCGGCATATCTGCAGCGCCGAGGTGTGCCGGAACACCCAGGCGATCTGGCGTATCACGATGGAATTCTTTTCAATAAGCGAGGGTTCTTCTGGAGCTTTGACGTCGACGGCCAGGCTGTCGAAGCAATTCCCCGAAACCGTCTTGAGGTCAATACCGCGGCCAACTGCGTGGCCGCGGCCGTCGGCGGGGCCGGCATCGCCCGCCTGTTCGACTATCAGATTCCCGAAGAGCTGGCGTCAGGTTCCCTTGTGCCGGTCCTGGGGCGTTTCGACGGCGCTCTCAGGCCGATCCACATCGTCTACTCTCGCCAGGGCCTACTCACGCTGAAGGTGCGGTCCTTCATCGACTGGGTCCTGCCACGGCTTCGTGCTGTCTCAGGGCGAGGCGAAGCCGTGCACGTCTAGTTCGAAAACGCGGCTCGGACCTCTGCCACTGTCCGTGCCGGATCCTGCAGATGCGGGAAGTGGCCGATACCTTGCAGAATTTCGAACTCCGAACCCGTGCGGTCGGCGAACTCATAGCCCATTTCCTTCTTGATGTAGATGTCTTTGTCGCCCCAGATCACCTTCACCGGTGTCTTGAGCTTGCCGAGATTGGCCTCGAGATAGTCCTCATCCCGGTTGAAGTATGAATAGTAGAATGCGAAGGCATCGGCGGTCGTCAGGCCGTCACGTGCCCAAGAGTGCTTCATATCCTCCTGCACGTCGGAGGGAAGGTCGTATTGCGCTTCCGTCGAGAGTCCTCGCCGGTGCACGTTCTGCAGGATGTCATCGCTGGTCCTGTTCATGTGGGCCCGTGTCGGGGTAGCCGTCGGTTCTGTCTTCAGGTTCTGCAGGCTCTCGTACATGTACTGTGGTCTGTTGAACGGGGCGAAATCGCCGACAATGATCTTCATCGCGACAGCAGGTTCGTCCAAGGCAAGGAGCAGAGCGGGAAGTCCGCCGATATCCGAAGCGTAGATGAGCAGCGTCGATCGGTCGACACCTGCCTTTTCGATGTAGGCCTTCAGGACCTCGGCGTAGCTTTTCGGCGAGTAGGAGAATTTATCCGGCGACGGACGAGAGGACTGGCCATAGCCTGGCCAATCGAAGGCGTGAACCTCATAATCCTTGCCCAGCACAACTGAAATCTCTTTCCAGACGGCCAATGTCTCTGGAAAACCATGCAGGAAAAGAACCGTGCCCTTGGGGGCAGCGGCATAGGAAACCAACCGGCGGAGCGTGATGTTCTCGTCGATCTTGATGAAGTCGCTTTTCGGCTCTGCCTGGAAGGCGGTCGCCTCGGCATGTCCGTATTCCATCGAAGTGGACACCTCGGTGACTGTTGCGACAAGGGCTTTAAGTGGTGGGATAGGCATCTCAGACGTCCTTTCGGTTTGGTTGGATGTAACGAGAAGATCGAACATCGTGCCGGCGACCGGTAGTTGGAGAATTTGATAGGGACCCTCTTGAACCGAGCGGGTGCCAAAAACATGCGACGGGATGACCTATGTCGATTGCGAAGGGATCCACGCCATGCCGCAACCACCAAGGCCCTTACCACTAATGTCTCTGCGCCATCGGCCTGCGCAAGACGGAGACGCTTCCTGGCATGATGACCCGTGATGACTGCGTCGATGCGGCTCTTGCCGGTTTCCACAGACGGGAAGTTCCGACCATTCCCTCACTGGACGACCACGGCGGGCGGGCGCGCGCAGTTGCCAGATGCCGCGATCGATCCCTAACCAAAGTGAGAGGATGGCTCTCAATTTCGCTCAGTACCGGCGGCCCGGCACCGTTGGTAGATTTTACTCATTCACGGATCGTCAGTCAAAACGCCGATTCGCGTCCAACTCAAGCGGGAGAAGACGATCGCCCGCATCAAGGCAAGATGAACATGAACGAAGTAACAGCCCTCAGCAGAAAGAGTCGCCGGAAAAAGTCAGAGGGCTTGCCGGTCATTCGACCGTCGGCACGAAGGACTTGGATGCCGCCGCCGCCTATTGCGACAAGCTGTCTGCCGTCTTTGGGATCGGTCGCGCGCTCGAGCAACCTGGTCGGGGGGCTTCAAGGCCATGCGCTCCTAGAAGATCATTTCCGTTCAACACTGGACCGGGTACCGGCGCACCTGTCCGCACGCCAGGAGAATAATCATGGAAGAAAATGCCGCAATGCTGCCTGCCAGGCGTCAGAACTCGACGGCTGAAGGCTCCTCCACCCAAGCAATGCAGGCTGCAGATGCTACCGAAGTGACGAAGCCGCAATCCCGATCGTCCTTGGACAAACGTTTCTACATAGGCGTTCTGGCCGCACTCTTCGCGGCCTTTGCCTTTTCACTCAATTTTGTCGTGCCGTTTATCATTGGTGGCTATTCCACCTTTGATTTTGCCCTTATCCGGCACGTGGTATCGGCCCTGGTGGGTCTGGGTATTCTGTTTTCGCAAAAAGGGGTGACGCAACATCTCACGCTCCGAAACTGCCTTTTTACAATTTGGCTCGCCTTCATCGGCTACACGGGCTACTTTCTAACAGTAACAAAAGCAGCCATCTTTGCCGGACCGGTGATCGCCCCCGCCTTTCTCGGTCTGGTCCCGATCGTTTTGATGATCATCGGCAATCAGCGGCAGGGATCATTGCCATGGCGATTCCTGGTGACGCCTCTCATGCTGGTGCTGATCGGCCTTGCTTTTGTCAACGGTACAGCACTCACAGTCGAGGGAATGGATTCCGTCCGTTCATTCTGGATCGGCGTTCCATTGGCTCTCGCAGCCGTGGCGTTGTGGGTTTGGTTCGCCATCGCCAACCAGGCCGCGCTGGCGGCACGGCCGGAAATGCCCTCGGGTGTATGGTCCGCGCTCATCCTGGTCGGCGGAGGCGTTTTAATGTTGACCTTCTACCCGGCCGGAGCAGCGATGGGCCTCTTCCAGCTTCCCAAACTCGGATTCGGCTGGCGTGCGGCTGGTTCACTCTATCTTTGGGGCACATCCTTCGCGCTGTTGGCAACCGTATGCGGAGTATGGGCGTGGAATGTCGCGTCGCGAAGCTTACCCGTTGCGCTGGCGGCGCAATTGATCGTCTCGGAAACAGCCTTTGGGGTTATCGGCGGACTTATCGTTCATGCTCGATGGCCGACCGCAATGGAAGCAGGAGGGGTCGCAGTTCTCGTCACCGGGGTGGTCCTGTCTGTCCGCATTTTCTACAAAAGGCGGGCTCAATCCGGCAGCGCAGTGTTTGCCCATGAATAGATGCTCGGCTCCGGTCATCATCGACTTGTCCCGCGTTATGAAGCGACTTGGATGCGCATCACGTCACAAGGCCGGTCCTTCCGCCGGATTTGCCCTGGTTTAAAGCCCGATTGTGTTGGTTCGCTTGGGGCCCGAGAGCGGACAAACGAGTTGTCTTCGCGCCAAGAAGCGGACAGAGTTTACTGCTTACGGCCATCCCCAAGATCTGCCACACGCCCCCCGGCAAGCACCGTGAGCGGAAGGATCAGGTTGGCATGTCTTGCTTGGAACGACGGAGGCCCTTTCATGAAATCTGCTTCCCCGATCACGGGCAGCATAACCAATGGAATCGCGCCAACGTCACGGTTGCTGCAATCAACAATATAATGCTGGCCATAGTTGCGGCTTAAATGATCGCATAGAGAATCCAACAACCTGAACCCCGCCGCATTGCGCCAGGAAGCGGACAAACCAAGGGTTGACCGTCTACACACACTAGGGCATTTATTCGCACCATGAGCAACGCACACGCATCATCGATGAAGGAAGGTCGCAATCAGCGGGCTATCTTCGCATGCGTGTTCGGCGGACGAGGTCTTCACGTCCAGTCGTGAAGCCGCGCGTTTCTGCGCGACCGACTGGACGTAAAGCATTCACCTCATCCTTCAATGGCTACCAGGAGAGTAGGCCATGCTCAGCATTCTGAACGTAAATTCGCTTGTGCATTGGGAGGAACGCGAAATCCTCCGACGCGAGGAGTTCATCCGTCATTTTTCGGAGGAGGTCCGCGCCTTCCTCCGTTCCGTGAATTCCGCCTGGGACATGCGACGGGTCGAAGCACCAACACTTGTTCCACGGACACTTATCTCCGACGCCTATGAAAACCGAGACATATGGGTGCAGGAACAAATGACCTCCACAGAAACGGAACTCGTCCTCCGACCGGAAACCACCCCTTCAACCTACGCCTATATGGCTCATCTTCTTGAAAGCCACTCGGGTGTGAAGCTTCCTCTATGCGTCTGGCAGGCTGGCCGATCCTACCGTCGTGAGCAGGAGCAGACGACTGCGCATATGCGTTTGAAAGAGTTCTGGCAGATGGAGTTCCAGGCGGCGTTCACCGCAGACACGGGCATGGATTACCATGCCGCAAGTCTCGAACCTGTTAGGAAGATGATCGCGTCGGTCATCAACCTTGCGACTAGGATTGTCGATTCCGACCGACTTCCGAGCTACTCGCAGACCACGATAGACGTTGAGATTGATAATGGTTTCAAGTGGATGGAGGTTTGCTCAATTTCGCGGCGGACTGACTTTCCGAAAAAATTCGTGTCGCGAGCAAAAGGGGGCGCAACCCGCGAGCACGATGTGCTTGTCCTGGAGATCGCTATTGGCCTAGACCGATGCCTCCACAATTGGGCGATAGCGGCAGATAAAGCCTAATGGAAAATTGATGGTGCAAGTCGCCTCGGCAAAGCGCCGAGGCGACAGCCAGAGGATGACGGCAAAGGGCCCCGACTGCGGACCAATGCCCCGCCTGGATAGCGCCAGACCCGATGGTTGAACACTTCCCCCAAACAACGAGAGGCGGCATTCTTGATCGCCGGTGATGTGGCTGTTACGATTACTTCAGGCCGCCTCGCCGAACCTGCTGCCGGGTTGAAGGGCGCATCCACGATACTGATGACGACCCTATCCAGAGGTCGATGTGTAATCGGCAGACTTCGACGCGGATAAGGGATCGCTGATGTTTTATGAGACTATAAAATTCTCCCTCGCCAACGTGGCTGCGCTCAAGAAGGCACTCCGTAGACAGTACTCAACCGTCAGGTCTGCCCATGCTGACGAAGCGCTTGCCTCCTCGTTTGGATTTAAGACGTATGCGTCAATGCTGATCGTCCTACGTCAGGTGAGTGGGTCCGCGCGTTTGATTGTTCAAACGGACCCCGCTTTGCTTCAACTCCGCCTTGAGCAATTGGGATACGCCGGGCCCGAATTAGCGACTTTGCGACGGTTGACCATGGAAGTGCCATACCCCGACCCGTGGGCGGGAGATGAGCTGGAGCAGTCTCTGATCCGACGCCGTTTGCCGGAAGCGGCAAATTCAGAGACTGGCGTTCGCACGTAGCCGCTTTCTGCTGTCTTGCCTGCACACATGGCCGCCGTCTCGGGCTGACTGCAAACGAACGCCTCGGTTGGATAGCAGCCAACGGAGAACATCATCATCCTGCTGTAGCATATCCCTGCCAAGGCTCACTTTCTATGAAGCCGCCAATGGTCGTCCACCTGCACGATCCGAACTATGAGCTCATATGCGTGACGTGCCTCTCACGCGAACCGGATCGCCGTTCGCGCGCGCGCCTTTGCGGCTACTTCCTCACGATCGCGAGGTGGTTGAGTAGTCTCCAGCGAATCGAGCAGCTCGTGGGCGCATGTCGCGATCGAACTGACTGCGCGCTCGAACGCGGCTGCATTGCGTTTCGATGGCTTGGTGGTTCCGCTCACCTTGCGCACGAACTGAAGCGCGGCATCATGGATCTCCTCGTCCGTCGCTGGCGGATCGAAATTGAAGAGGGGTTTGATATTTCGGCACATGACTTGCTCCCGGTCATCTTCTCTCTGCCACTGCGCGGAGGGTGGCGTAACATAAAAAGTAGTCGCGTGAGCGCCAATTACAACTGGACGGGGACCCACGGCAGGCCCATGGGTGCGAGTTTGGCAAACTTGATCCACGTTTCAATCGCGACGACCGGGCAGGTGGCGTCGGCGGAGCCGCGTCCGACTTCGACCTTGCGCCATCCTCGACAGGAGCCTCGGCTGAATCTAACTTCCAGGACATGCCGAGATATATGCCCTCATCTATGCTTCTCATAGCCGTCGGAGAGCCCGCCCGTCAGCGAGGTTGAAACCCACAGCACCGCCTGGAGGGCTATTTAGTGAAGTGAACCGCGCCGGGTTTGCCGGAGGCTGTTTGGCTTAAGTTATGCTGCCATGGCTGGTTCGGCCAGCATGGCGTAGTATTGCTCCTCAGCTTCGGCTGGCGGGATATTCCCGATGGGCTCCAGAGCCGTCGATGGTTGAACCAGTCGACCCATTCATGGGTAGCGAATTCGACAGCTTCGAAGTTTCGCCAGGCTCGGCGTCGATGAATGACCTCGGCCTTGTAAAGACCGTTGATAGTTTCGGCCAGTGCATTGTCGTAGGAGTCGCCGACGCTGCCAACGGCGAGTTTTATCCCGACCTCTGCCAGTCGCTCAAAATAGTGGAAAATTCCAGTTGCAAATGGCTCAATTTAACGGGGGCTCGTCAACAGCATTTCTGCCTATAGCGTGCACGACAGATGTAATTGGGAGAGTTGCTGCCGCAAACAGCCCAAGACATGTTGCGATCGGTACTTCCAACCGAAGGAGCAGAGTGCTTATCGCCAGGGCCAAGGCAATAGAGAGCGAACTTGCGATGTTGTTCGCAGCAAAAATACGTGACTTCTCGTTTTCATTGGCCGCTTGATACAAGGCCGACGAAAAATGGGAGGCGTACACGCCCGAAGCCAACGCGATTACAAAGAAGTCGAGTAGCATCCGGTTTGGAGCAAGGGAGATCGAGAATTGCAGATCGATGCCCATGCCTGCGATCAACACGGCCATTATGTTGGGCAGGTAGCGGGCGATGCGGCCACGATTTAGCCAAGAGCCGCCTCCCAATCCCAGACCAACGCCGAATGTGAAGACTAGCAGGATAGACGCGATCTGCGCTTCGGCGCCAAGCAACGTGTAGCGAACCAGAACGGCGACGTTCGAGAGATACACGGCACCGAGCGCCCAGTACCAAGAAAGCGCAAGGATGGAAGCTAGTACACGGCGATCCTGCATGGCCAAGCGAAGAATCCGCAGCGTAGGCTGAATTGGATTGATGCCAAGCGTGGCGCGTGGGGCGCTTGCGCCGGCAAAGCTGGGACTGGCGATCGTAAGAAGGAGCGACACGCCGACGATCAGCAGCGCGACAAGGCCGATCATTTTACGATCTGGCTCGGCTCCAAGGATTGTGCCCAAATAAGTCGCGCACAAAATTGCTGCCATGGAACAGGCCTCGACAACGGCATAGCCCATTCCATGGGCCGGACGGGGAAGCAGATCCGAGACCAATGAGTACTTGATCGGGCTATACAATGTGGAGGTTACTCCTTTTGCAAACAACAGTATCAGCAAAAGTGGCACGCTACTGGCATAGAAGCCGTAGGCGGTACATGCCGCAATTGCCATATCGGCGTATCTGAGCCCGAGCGCCAAACTCTTTTTGTTGAAGTGGTCGCCGAGATAGCCGCCATGGGCAGAAAAGATGAAAAATGGCGCCATGAACAAAACCCACGCCAAGGATGCCAGCCAGCTGAGGTGCTCAGCATCAATGTCGCCGCGGAATGCCATGAAGACAATCACCGAATTCTTCAGCAGCACGTCAAAGGCCGCGTTCGAGGCGCCGATAACGCAGTGCATCGCAAATGGCCAGTTTATCGGTTCTTTCATCGGCTGGACTTCAGTCGTTGATCTATCGGAGCCTGAGAGCAGTCGTGATCAGACATGAGTGTCGGGAAACCTGCCTTCACGCCGGAAGGCGGACCAAGACGGCGCAGGCACAATAGTGATCCTCCAGCGGGAAGATGCCCTCCATGTGAGCGAGACCGGCAAGCTGGGAATCATCGAGATGGCAAAGAACGTGGGCGAAAAAGCCCGAATTCATCCCGAAGCTGTAAAAGTCCTCGAAATTAGCGAAGCTGACCGTCTTGGTGAAGTGTTCCACGGCAACCACATCGAGCCCTGCCTTCGTGCAGAACGAAACGATCGTATCGGCATTCTCGGGTGCCCTGTTCTTGTCGCGGATGAACTCATCCGGAAGCACCATGCGTGCCAGAGAGTAAATGCGTGGAAATGCCTGGAACGTGCTGCTGACGATCGAGTAATATCCCTGCGGCTGCAGAAGCCTTGCAGTGCGTGAGACAATGTCCTCGCCATCGATGAACGTCGTCAGGAAATGCATCAGGATGAGGCTCATGCTCTCGGGGGCGAAATGTTGCCCGGAATTGGCCACATCATCGTGGATTGAGTGGAAACTCAGCTTGGACTTGGCAATCCGAAGCATCTCCTCAGAGAGGTCGATTCCATGCAAAGTGGCGTCGGGATAGGCCTTTTGGATGGCGATCAACGACTCACCGGTTCCGACCGCAAGATCCAACACGCTCTGGGTCTGATCGGCCACTACGTGCTTGCGGATCTGTTCCAAAGCAAGGGTTCTGGCGCCGGCGAGCAAACCTCTTTCGTCGTGATCATATGTGTGAGCTATGCTCTGGTCGTATAGTCTGCCAATGTTCATGTAGAACATGCTCCTGGTGGTTTTTGATGATTCAGCTGGCATGCCCGATGGCACGCCGCAGTTCAGCTGCATTTCCTGATCGTGTTCTGTTGCAGATCGATCGAGTGTTCAGCCAGGTATTGACGAAGCACATGCAGGAATGCCTTGATATCCCTTGGTGCGATCTGACCGATGTTGGCTAGTCGGAAGCACTCGATTTGTCCGACCTTTCCGGGATAGATGGTAAAGCCTTTCGCCAGAAGCGCGTCGTGCATTGCATCGAAGCTGAAATTCGGATGCGGGGGTATCAGGAACGTTGTTAGGAGCTTCGACTGTGGCAGGTCCGGTACAGCCATTCTAAAGCCCAGCTTATCCATGCCGTTAACCAGAACTTCCCAGCAATGGCGGTAACGCATGTAACGCGCGATTTGGGACTCTTCGAAAAACTCATCGAGAGCAGCATCGAGGGCATATAGAACTTGCACTGGCGGTGTGAACCGCATCTGCAAGCTGCTGTGAAAGCCGTGATATTGTGCGTATAAGTCGAGGTATAAACTCCGCGGGCGGTAGTCCGGAGGAGGGGTCAGCAGTTCGTTGCGGCAAATGACGAATGAGATGCCAGGTGTGCCCTGGATGCACTTGTTCGACGACGAAATTAGGACGTCTAAGGATGTCTTTCTCAAATCGATTGGGATGCCGGCATAAGAGGACATGGCATCAACGATGAGCTTGACGCCGAACCTGCCCGACAGATCACTTAATTCCTCTATTGGGTTGAGGACACCGGTGGTGGTTTCATGGTGTACCGCGACCAAATGGGTGATCGCCCGGTCTTTCGCCAAGAGAGCCGCAATGTCTTCCAGATTGGGCAGTTGATTATAGCCCGCTTCGCAGCCCACCACCTGCTCGGAACGCAGATGGATGCGGCACATCTCCAAAATGCGAAGGCCATAGGCGCCGTTGATCAACACCAGGATCTTGCCGTTTGTCGGGATGAGCGAGCTGATGCAGGCTTCGACGGCACAGGTTCCGGACCCTGCGAAAAGTACAGCACTATGTGTGTCTTCGCCGTGGACGATCTCCACGAGCCGCCGGCTGATCGCCTCCTGTAGCTGGCCAAACTCGATCTCGCGCGGACAAATGTCGGAGACGATCTGAGCCTGTTTCACACGCTGGCTGGTCGTCGCAGGTCCTGGGGTCAAAAGAATGTTTCGCATCGGGATCATGCCGGCCCTCCCGCAACGGAAGCGATACGCGGCCATATCACGGTGTTTGCGCGTGCCAGATGTTCGAGCGTATCGATTTCAGTCCAAGGCAGCTCCGTCTTTTCGATGTGCAGGGGTAGTGAGCGAGCAATCCCAACCAGACCTTCTTCGTAGTGGAAGCCGACGGGGCGCTTGTGTCCCTCGCGCGCCATCCACGCCTCAATCGCGGACGGAATGCTCTGATCCAGCTTGCAGATGCCGACCAGTTCTGCGTCGATGCGCACCAGCGAGTGCCGGTCCTTCGATAGGTTCACGAGATGCGATCGGTCATCCGTCTGGATGTAAACCTCGTCGCCCGATCCCGTTCGCCCGGAGGCAAGAATGACATTGGGAAACGGGCACTCCAGCACCCGATCGATCATCGCGGCGTCGTAAAGAAGGTCGGACTCCAGCGAGAGAAAGTCGCAACCGAGGTTTCCGGCGCATAGTAGAAATGTCTCAAGGCTGCCGGAGTTGGCATAATCGAGATTGGCAACGCAATCGATCTGAATGCTCCTGATGCGCGAGGACAGCGCCTCATACTCAGCCGCCATGTGTCCTGTACCGATGACGATACGGCGGATACCACGATCAGCCAGGATAGCGATCGACCGTTCGACGATCGGCTGTCCTGCGATGGGTATGAATCCCTTTGGGGCATTGCGGGAGAATGCCGATATTCGGCTGCCAAGCCCTGCGGCCATGATGACTGCGGTATCGATGCTCATTGCATGAACTCCTGCAAGCGACGCACCACATCCGCAGGCGAAATGGTGGGCCGTCCGAGCGGAGAAATTGATCCTGGCGCTATCGAAACGTGCAGGAAGGTCAGTCGTGGCTGAGCCAGCCAATCGTCCAGAGCCTGCTCGACTTCACTCAGGTTCGAAGCACTAGCCACGTGGGAATATCCGGCACCGTGCGCGATCATGGGCCAGTTCATGCCGCCGGACGCGGTGGCTTGACCACCGGTGGAGTCGTGCATCTCGTTGTCGAGCAGCACATGAAGCAGACTATCGGGTCGATAGCAGGCGTTGGTTGCCAGATTTCCCATGCGCATTAGCAGGGCGCCGTCTCCGTCGAGCGCTATTATCTTCCGCCCGGGTCGGGCGATGGACAACCCAAGCCCGATCGAGGATACACAACCCATTGAGCCGACCATGTAGAAATTGTTGGGAGCATCTTCGATGGTAAAAAGCTCCCTTCCGCACATTCCGGTCGTCGCCAGCAGCACGGTGTCGTCTCGCTTGCGGTTGGAGATCACCTTCAGGACGTCATGGCGGCGGGGCCGTTTGAGATCTCGCGAGCTCGGGATCATMAATGTGCCGCCTTGAAAGGCCTGGCGCGCTGATGGTGTGAGGTCGAGCGGAGAAAAGCTGCCCTTCGACACGAGATAGAACACGGAAGTTCCGGCACGCAAATAGTCCTGACCTTCTTCGAGTTGTCTTGCCGCCGCCGGCAGGTCGGCCTGAAGGTGGATGACGTGCACGCCACTGGTCTCCAACAATTGTCTCGTAATCCGTCCCATGAATTCGTGCTGGACCTCGTCGGGAACACCCTCTTCGCCACGGAAGCCGACAAAGCCGGTGACGGGGATTTCATAAATGTTGGTCAGCGACGTCAGGGGGGCCAGCGCATTTGCCAGTCCGGAGTTCTGCAGGAGCACTGCGGATTTCTTGCCGCCCAGTTGAGCGCCGGCTGCGATGGCAACGGCCTCGCCCTCGTTCGTCGCGGCGACATAATCGAGAGAATTGCTCGCGAGATTGATCAGGGGCTGCAGAAGGGAGCAGGGAACTCCAGAAAACAGTTCGTAGCGATGCGTCCGCAGCAGGGCCCCGAATTTATTGGTATCGATCATAGCCGTTGGCCTGCCGCGGTATAATCCTTGATGTCTCGCCATTCGCCAGGGAGGTATTTTTCTTCGGCCTGCTGCAATTCTTCGGCACCCTGAAGCCGGAATATTTCCGATACAGGAGCGATCTTGTCCTCTTGATGCGCGATAGACTGCATCTTGAAGATGTCCTCGGCAGTCTTGCGCATCACCGATACGGCGGAACGGAGGATGTGGTTCGCCCAGATAATTGTAGAGATGCCCAGCTCCGCGAAACGAGGCGTCGGTGTGGAATGATAGGTCGTTGGAACAATGACGACAGGATGGCGATTGCCCCATTCCCCCATGAAGGCCTCGATTTCCTCAGGCCCAGACTTCTTGCTATGCACCAGGATGGCGTCGGCGCCAGCCAAGCGATAGGCTTCGGCTCGATTGAGTGCCTCTTTGACGCCGGCGCCCACAATAAGCGCCTCAGTTCTCGCGACGATCACGAAGTCGTCGTCGCGCTGCGTGTCTTTTCCGGCTTTGATCTTGCCGCAGAATTCATCAAGTTCTGCCAGTCCCTGCTTTTCCCCGTCGATGAAGGAATTGGTTTTCGGAAACAGCTTGTCCTCAATGCACACACCTGCGATCTGGCGAGATTCGAGCTTGGAGACCAGTCGACGCAGGTTGTTGAAGTTCCCGTAGCCGGTATCGCCATCAAGAAGGATCGGCACGCGCGTGGCGTCGCTCATGAATTCTACAAACTCGAGAACCTGGGTCCAACTGACCTCGTTGTTGTCACGGACGCCCATCGAGCCTGACAGGGTCAGACCGCTGGCCCATATGCCCTTGAACCCCGCTTCCTCGACGATACGTGCACTCATGCCGTTATGCGCCTCGCACAGGAAATCGAGCCCCTTGCTTCGAAGCATTTCTCTGAGTTGCGTTGTCTTCTTCAAAGTCCAATTCCTTCAAATGTCTAGGTTTCGGCAAATTGCCGTCGCGCCGAGAGCCGCAAGACGATGCAGCCTGAACAAGAAAGCGGTGCCCGCTTTCGCGAATTGATTTGATCCATTGGAGACGGCGCAGCAGTACGACCCATGACACCGATCAGGAGTTACGGTCGCATCCTCTGGCACGTCACCGGCCAAAAGGGTGCCAGCTTAGGGAAGCTGTGCTGCCAAGGCGGATGTCTTTCTCGAAGCGAGAACCATCAACCCGATCTCCAGAAGCGTCAAAGGGACGGCGATGTAATAGGCCAGCAGAACGGTCTCCAAAAGATCAAGACTGGGAAGCGAACCAATCTGAAGCCTGAAATCAGGAAAGCAAAACAAGGCCACCATGAGAGCTGAGTAGGCGTAGATCTCGAAGCTCCAGCCAAGGCGCGTGATAAACAATTGGCCCGCATATATTCGAATTATGTATGTCCAGCATGCAAGGGCCTGACGCAGCAACATGGCGCCGAACACTAAGGGCTCATGGAGATCGAACCTGTAGACAATGGCAGCCTGTAGAACGAAAAAGCCAAGAGCGTCACCGAAATGGTCCAGAAAGCCTCCGAATTCACTACACTGACCGGTGTTCCTGGCGTGAATGCCGTCGCAGGAATCAAGCAGGATCCACAAGACCAGCAAGCCGGCGCACGCAAGAAGCGAGTAAGGTTGCGTCGACAAAGCCAGAATTGCCGCCGCAACGAACCCAACGCCGATCGCAGCGAGCGTCAGGGTATTTGGATGAACCGATCGCGGAATAAGGGCGACCAGTCTGGACAATAATGGGTAAACCAGTCGATCCGTGATGTCGTGATTGGTAGCAGACGGCTTGGCTGCAGAGGGCTCCGGTTGGATCATGAGCTTTTTCCAATTATCTTCGGCATGAATGTTTTGGCGTAGCTGAAACCGGCGTATTTCGACGCCGTGAAAACTCTAGTTTCCCAGTTTTGTTGCCTGGCATGGCGCCTGAGTTTGGCGTCGGGATTGATCGCTACGGGATTGCCGACAACCTTGAGCATATGGCGGTCCTCCCAGTGATCGCCATATGCATGACATCGACCCAGTTGGATACTGTTGCGATGTGCATAGTCTTGCACGATCCTGGCCTTCGCCTTACCAAACGGAATAGGTCCCCGAACTTCACCTGAAAACTGACCTTGGCGAATTTCGAGAGTGGTTGCATAGCACTCGTCAGCCTTGAGGTAGTCTGCTGCTTGCAAGGCGATGAAATCAATCGTTGCAGACACGATGACGATCTTGTCTCCTGCCTGTCGGTGTTTGTCGATCTGAGCGAGCATATCGGGAAAGAAAGCCCGACTGAGTTTTGCGTGAAACAGTTTCTTGTAGATATCAAGACAAGGCTCGACGCTCTCTCCTGCAAACAATTCGGACAGGATCCGTCTTTTCAGAGTTTCCGTACCATCGATCAGATGCAGATCGTAGCGCAGCTGTAGGCTGAGAATCTTGAAGAACTGCTTTAGACTGATACCACCTTGTGCAAGCTGGTGATATGCGAACACCTTCTCCCCAACGCAAGCCCAAAGCGTTTTATCGAGATCAAAGAAGGCTGCAGCAGGCATTGAAGGTCTTTCGGCGATGCTGTTGACATAGATATACAATGACATCACAACCAGATACGTAGTTGATGTCTTGGATATCAGAAATTTAATACTTATTTTTTCAGTATATGTTCAGGACGTTCTTCCGAAACACCTAAGAAGGTCATTGGTCTAATTGTTGTTTGACAGCGCTGAGCTTTGTTGCTGCCTAAAAGGCGTTATAGAAAATACTGGGTGATTTGAAAGGGGAATTGCTTGCCCGAGGCCTACCCTCGCTGTCTCATATTTGGGTATATCGGGTTAACCGGTGACCGGAGACGCGCTCATAAGGCTTGTCCGCGCTTGCAGCTCGTTCTGTAGGATCTGAGGGTCAAGTCGATGGGAGATTGTAGCGGTTTTATAGTGCCAGTGATTTAAACCAAAAGTGGCAATCGCTTCTGCAGTTAAAATCTACGGCTCGCCACTTGTGAAAGCCACTTGGGCGACGCGCCGCCGAAGCACTCAGATACTGCATGGCGATTGTGTGTCAGAGATAAGCTATGGCCGAAAAGCCGTTGGCAGCGATTGCAGCCACACGCTTTCCACAGATCGGATAGCAGCCTATACGTTTGCGAGATCTCTGGACGAGGAGAGCCAACAGCGACAATCACTTCCGCTTGTTCAGTCTCCGCCAGTCTGACGCTGAAGCGACCATTGAAACGCTTCATCGATGGCTGCGAACTTGGATGCCTGCCAGCGCCGATGGTCGCGTATCAGCGCTTCCGAAATCCAGAAATTACCACCATTGCCAGGCAGGTCCCATCCAACAATATCGTGCATCCGCGCCCGCACGAATACGCGCTGAGCATGGCTGCGGGAGATGACGTAACGCTTGGCAAGCTCCCCTATGCGCAAAGGCCCGATCGATGTCCGCGCCTCTAGCGCCCGTTCTGGCGGCAATCTTGACATGATGTCGTGTAGGATGTTGCTGCCTGATGCTGTCCGAACGAACCCCCCCACAGTCGAAGGTGGGTCGGACCAGTTCGGATCGTGAAACAAACGTCGAGCCATTCTTGGCTGCGCATACCAAAGCAACCGTTGGTCCGCCGATGACTGCAGATAACGCGTACCTTGGTCGAGCATATCCAGCGACTTCAGATGCTCATCGAACCATTCGCGGATCAATCCTTCTGCAGTATCGGCAATCTTAAGTGGACGAAAGCGCCTATCTCCTTTTGGTTCGGCATCGAGCAAAAGACGGTAGTTGCGCATTTCTGCGAGATGTGCGGTCGCCGTGTTCTTACTGGCAACCTTGTTGTCTGCGATGAATGCGATCAGGTTTGTAGCCGACAGGCCGCACTGGGCTGGGTTGGTAACGGTCTCGAAGTGAAATGCGAGAATTGCTTGGGTCAGCAGCCACCTTTTCATGTCTGCGGTATAGCGCACGATGCGCGGCGCCGCATCGTGCATGGCAATAAGCTTCAGCGCAGCATTTCTTAACGCGACGGCAAAGAGCGGATTCTCCACAATCGTCTCGAGTGTCAGCATGTTCTGCGCATTGACAACGGAGCACATCGGGGTCGCGACGAAATTCACCAGGTATCTCCATGCGAGGACGAGTAGGGCGAGCCAACGCCGATTGGATCGCCCGGCGGCTCTTCTACACGTGGCAACTTTAAATCCTTATGCCTGCCCGCACGCTCCCGACGATAAAGACTGATTGTACTGACGAGGATATCGAGATTGTGGGAGATGCCGCTCAATAGGTCGATGGGAGCTGGCCATGAACCGTCACTCATCCCTCGGTGCGGGGTCTTCCGGAACTTCCGTATATCGCTCAATTCCGATCCAGGCACGTCGGGCGGCGTCTCCAGTTCAAACATTGCGAGGCCCCAGAACGGGCCCTACAGCGGTCATGGTTCATAAATGTGGAACCGTAAAGTTTGAGCGATTCCACATTCAGCTTGGTGGCTGGGGATCATGCCCGGCCACTTTCGTTTTACTTGTCGTTCAGATGATGCCCCAGGCGCGGTAGCGTCCTCGCCCGGTGATTTCGCGGATGCCGATATCGTTGAGTAAATTGAGGGCGCCCCGGCTGCTGACCCTGAGCTCGCGGGCGACCATGGACGACGAGACCAACGGGCGCGACAGCACGAAGTTTGCAAGGTCTGGCAGGCTGCTATTGGAACGCCGATCCTTGAAACGCATCTCCATTTGTGTTTGGGCAAGTAGAAGGCGGTCCATTTCCTTGAGGCCCAGGCCGGCGCTCCCCGCCATGGCTTCGAGAAACGACTGCAGTCGCATCAATCTGTCTCGGGAGCGCCGCCGTTCGTGACGAATGGTCTTCAGGCCCGCATAGAACGAAAACAGGTGCGACGTGACCTTGCCGCGCGCCCGCAGATAGCTTGCGACGAGCAGGCCGCCAAGCCAGTGCTGGCGTCGCAACGGCTCGATTTTCTCCCAGGCTTCAAAGAGCAATGCAGCTCCCACCGTCGGCGGCAGTTCGTCTGCGATGATCATGACGTTTCGCCATTCGCGCAGCCGTTCCTTTTCGTCCCACTCCTCGTCGCCAAAGAGGCCGAGCGGATCGTCAGCTCGGGGTTCCATCGCCGGCCGGGCGAGGGCTTGCGCTGTGGGCTTACCCAAATGGCTGTCCAGCAAACGCTGGGAGCGTTCCAGCACGGCGTCGATCTCTGCCAGTTCGGCAGACAGGGGCTCGTCCATACCGCCGCCACCGTCTTCCTCGACGATTTGTTCTGCACCCTTGCTTTCGGGAGCCCTTTCCTCCGCGCCTCCGATTCCTGCGAGGATCGTAAGGCCTGCATTGCTGAGCGCCCAGGCCGGCGCACTCGTCCAGATTCGTCTCCGCGCGCGCAAGATCCCGTGCGCGATGGTCAGCTCATGGCTCGGTGCACGCGCATCCATATGCGCATCGTGGAGAACGAGGTCCTCAAGATGCACAAGTTCGCCTGCCACCCACATGGCACCAACCGCATCGAAGAAATGACCGCGCTCTGCGAACCCCTCACCGACCGATGAGCGCTGCACTCGCTCATCCAGCCGCGCCAGCCCGTCCTCCGCGTGAACAAGGCGGGGCAGCAAATCTTTCAGCAGGGAGGCGTCTATGTCGTAGGCCATTGTTACGTCTGTTTGCCAGCTCGATAGGCCTTGTACAGCGCGTCGAGCCTCTGGGGCAGATACTGTCCGAACTCCGGCGCATCCCCCATCTTCAGCGCGATCGCAAGCGAATTTCGCAGCGTCTTGACGCGGTGCTTGATCTTGCCATCCATTGCGGGGGTCCAATCATACTCCACGGCGTCCAGCTTTTCCGGCTCCCTGACAAACTAGGCGAGCGCCAATTCGAAGCGGCGATCGCTTTCAAGCCCGCTCGAAACGCTAATGCTGTCCAAAACAACCGATCTCCAGACATGCGCTTTTTAGGCGATTCTTCGCGAAAATTGTATTGAAGATCGCACGATTCGTGGTTCGCGACAATGACAGCGGCAAGCGGCCTGGCAAGTTGGCCGCGGCCAACTTGAGCGTAGCCCTTGCGCAGCCCGGCCGACTGCTGCAAAAACGGCGCAATCGACCAGAGGAGCGGGCGTGCGTCACATCCATATCATCGGTATCGGAACGGGAAATCCGGAGCACGTCACCGTCCAGGCCATCAACAGCATGAACGCTGCCGATGTGATCTTCCTGCCGACAAAAGGGACGGAGAAGGAAGGTCTTGCTTCGGTGCGCCGGGATATCTGTGAGCGCTACCTGACCAACGCGCGCACGACGATTGCCGAATTTGCGGTTCCAACCCGCATGACAGCAGGCCGGACATATATCGAAAGCGTCGATGAATGGCATGCCACGCTCGCCGGAACCTACGTGCGTTTGATCAATGAGCTTCCCGAGAATGGCACGGGCGCGGTTCTCGTCTGGGGTGATCCCAGCCTCTACGACAGCACCTTGCGCATTATCGAGCGTGCCAGGCTGATCGGAACCGTGGATTTCGAGCTCACCGTCATCCCCGGCATCACCAGCATCCAGGCGCTTGCCGCCAGTCACCGCGTTCCCGTCAATCTCGTCGGCAAACCCCTGGAGATCACGACGGGCCGTCGGCTGGTTGAAAACGGCAATCGTGCCGATAGCACGGTGGTGATGTTGGATGGTGAGCAGGCGTTCACCAAGATCGAGGACCCCGATGCCGAAATCTTCTGGGGCGCCTATCTGGGAACGAAGGATGAAATCCTCATCTCGGGACGGTTGGCCGATGTTGCTCCCGCTATCGTCAGGACGCGAGCAGACGCCAGAGCGCGTCACGGATGGATCATGGACATCTACCTGCTGCGCAAAGGTCGCGACTTCGACGATCTTTGATTGCGGTGATCGTTTTGCTCTGCGCGCCTCGATCATATAATGACATGATCGAAGGAATTGGCGAACATGGCGCGCGGCAAACTGATAGCAAAGCAAACAATCGATGCACCGAGATCGCCGTCGGTCAGGCGCGGTGCCTGCCCTACGGTGGAACGGCCCATGCAGACCGGCGACGGGCTGCTCGTTCGTCTGCGACCGGCAGGCGGCATCTTCACTCCGCATCAGTTCAGGCAGCTCGCCCGCGCCGCTGAGCGATACGGAAACGGAATCCTGGAGATCACCGCGCGTGGCAGCATCCAGATCCGTGGGCTGGCGGCCGACACGGTTGATCCAATGGCAACCGAAATCGATGCGGCCGGTATTTCCGTTCCCGTGGGTCCCGTGATCGAGCTGCCGCCGCTGCACGGGAGCGTTTCCGGTGATATCGCCGACGCGGCCATGATGGAGCAGCTCGTCCGGACGCAGTTGGCAGAACTTCTCCGATCAGCCGCACTGGCGCCGAAACTGTCGATCACGATCGACGGCGGCGGCGTTTTCGGTCTTGCCGCGATCAGCGCCGACATCCGTCTTGTGGCCGTTGCGCCTGGGATCTGGATGGTGGCGATCGCGGGTGATGGGCACAATTCCCGCCCGATTGCGCAGGGCACAGCGGATCAGGCCGTTGATGCGGTCGGCGACGTCTTGAGATTGCTCATTTCCATGGGTTTGCACAGGCGTTGCCGCGATATCGACGAAAAATGGCGGCCCTCCGCTCACCGCATGGATGCCTTGGCAAAGGCCGGTCTGCCGAGCGGACGAGCCGCCCCGATGGGCCTTCACACCGCCCTCGACGGTTCAATCGCTGTCGGACTGAAACCGCGATTCGGGCAGATGCGTGGAGCGGACATGGTCGACTTTCTGAACGCCGTCGAAGGCTTCGGCGTGCGCGATATCCGGCCTGCTCCGGGGCGCTGTTTCTTTCTGACCGGGCTGACGCCGCAAGGCGCTTCATCGGTTGAAAAGCTTGCTCGGCACCATGGTTTGTCGGCCGCCGCCCACGACCCCTCAGATCATATCGTGGCCTGCGCCGGGGCCGGTGGTTGCGCGTCCGGCTTTTATGCCACCAAGGCACTGGCAGAAACGATCGCAACCAGCTCCCCCGCGCTGCTCGATGGAACCTTGAGCGTCCATTTGTCGGGCTGTTCCAAGGGGTGCGCGCATCCGCGACAGGCGCTGACACTTGCCGGCACAGCCGACGGCTACAACCTCGTCCTCGACGGCCGGGCCTCGGATGCGGCGGATGCACAGATTGCTAGCGGCGACATCGATTCCGCTATAGAGAAGCTCGCTCACCTCATCAAGGACGAGGGACATGCTGGCGAATCGGCGGCAGCCTGCCTTAAACGGCTCGGCAAAGGCCACGTCACGCGAGCGCTGCGACAGGGATAGGAATGCCACAATACGATTACATTCACAGCGGTGACGCCATTTACGAGCGCTCCTTTGCGATCATCCGCAGCGAGGCCGACCTGTCTCGGTTCTCTGTCGAGGAGGCCGATGTCGCCGTACGCATGATCCATGCGTGCGGCCTTGTCGAGGCAGCCGAGCATTTTGTCTTTTCGCCACGCTTCGTCAGTGCTGCACGCTTCGCCCTGCAGGACGGTGCGCCGATCTTTTGCGATGCGGAAATGGTTGCTCACGGCGTCACCCGTAAACGACTGCCGGCGAACAACGAGGTGCTGTGCACGCTCCACGATCCCCGTACGGCAAGCCTCGCCAAGGAGACCGGCAACACGCGTTCGGCAGCGGCGATTGATCTCTGGCTGGATCGATTGGCCGGCAGCGTCGTTGCGATCGGCAACGCGCCGACAGCACTGTTTCATCTGTTGGAACTGCTGCGCGACGGTGCGCCCAGACCGGCGGCGATCATCGGCATGCCGGTTGGTTTCGTCGGCGCGGCTGAATCGAAGGACGCGCTGGCGGAAAACTCCTACGGCGTGCCGTTTGCGATCGTGCGCGGCCGCCTCGGCGGCAGCGCGATGACGGCGGCTGCCATGAACGCCCTTGCGAGGCCCGGCCTATGACAAGCACCGGCCGTCTTATCGGGGTCGGCACGGGTCCTGGTGACCCGGAGCTCCTCACCGTCAAAGCCGTCAAGGCAATCGAAACTGCCGATGTCGTCGCCTATTTCGCCAAGCGGGGCAGGGGCGGCAATGGCAAGGCGATCGTGGAGCACCTACTGACCGGCGATACGACGCTATTGCCGCTCTACTATCCCGTTACGACTGAGATCGAAAAGACCGAAGCGGAATACCGAAGCCAGATCACGACCTTCTACGACGCATCGGCCGATGCGGTGGCAGCTCACCTGGAGGCTGGCCGGACGGTCGCCGTGCTGAGCGAAGGCGATCCGCTGTTTTACGGCTCCTACATGCATCTGCATGTCCGGCTGGCCCACCGCTACCCGACAGAGGTAATCCCCGGCATTACCGCCATGTCGGGATGCTGGTCGGTCGCTGGAATTCCGATCGTTCAAGGCGATGACGTCTTGTCGGTGCTTCCGGGCACGATGGCTGAGGCCGAGCTAAAACGCCGTCTTTGCGACACCCAGGCGGCCGTCATCATGAAGGTCGGCCGCAATCTGCCAAAAATTCGCCGCGCGCTGGAAGCATCCGGCCGCCTTCGCGAAGCGGTCTATGTGGAACGCGGCACCATGGCGAATGCCGCGATGGTGAAGCTTGCCGACCGCGCCGATGGCGAGGCACCCTATTTTTCCCTGGTGCTCGTTCCGGGTTGGGAGAGCAATCGATGACCGGCACGCTGTTCGTGATTGGAACCGGTCCCGGCAATCCGGACCAGATGACGCCGGAAGCGGCGAGCGCTGTCTCGCAGGCCACGGAATTCTACGGCTATGGCCCCTACCTCGACCGGCTGAATTTGAGAGGCGATCAGCGGCGCCAGGCATCAGACAACAGGGAGGAACTCGACCGGGCCACCGCCGCGTTGCAGGCTGCGTCGGCAGGAGCCAACGTCTGTGTCGTCTCCGGTGGGGATCCTGGTGTGTTTGCCATGGCCGCAGCCGTTTGCGAGGCGATAGACAACGGTCCTGAGGAATGGCGCGACATCGATCTGGTCGTCCTGCCCGGCATCACAGCGATGCTTGCGGTGGCCGCGCGGATTGGCGCACCGCTTGGCCACGACTTTTGTGCCATATCGTTGTCTGACAATCTAAAACCCTGGGCTATAATAGAAAACCGTCTTGAGGCAGCTGCGAGTGCCGGATTTGTGATCGCTCTCTACAATCCGATCAGCAAGGCCAGACCTTGGCAGCTGGGCAAGGCGCTCGAGTTGTTGCGCGCCCATCTTCCGCCCGCAACGCCTGTCATCTTCGGTCGCGCCGCCGGGCGGCCGGACGAGCGCATCACCGTTCAACCTCTCGCGGAGGCCGATGCAGCGATTGCGGATATGGCCACCTGCGTGATCATCGGTTCGGCGGAAACAAGGGTCGTGGCCCGTGGCGGAAAGGGCGACCTTGTCTACACGCCGCGTTTCATTGCGGGAGGAAACAGGTGATCGATTGCAGCCAGTGCCGCCTCGACCGTCGCGACCGTCAGCAGGTCGGGAGCCGGCGCTCGCGCTATCATCAGCACCTCGATGCCACGGTGCCGCGCCGCCGCGATTTTGGCGTAGGTCGCAGAGCCGCCGCTGTTCTTCGCAACGACAGCGTCGATGCGATGTGTCGCAAGCAATCGACCTTCGCTTTCGACGTCGAAGGGGCCTCGATCGAGGATAAAACACGCATCCGGCAAGGCGATCGGCGGCTCGACGGGGTCGACGCTGCGAACGAGATAGAAGTGTTGCGGGGCAGCCTGCGCGCAGTGAGCCTCTTGTCGCCCGATCGCCAGAAGCACCCGGCGCGGGGTGGCGCCGAGCGCCGAGATCGCTTCGGGAACATTGGTGACATCAATCCAGTTGTCTCCGGTTTGCGCAGACCACTCCGCGCGACGAAGGGCGAAGACTGGAATGCCGGCCGTCGCGGCGGCCCGGGCTGCGTTCTGCGAAATCCTGGCGGCGAAGGGATGTGTCGCGTCGATCAGCAGGTCGTATCCGCCCTCGCGCAAAAACCTCGCAAGGCCCTCTGCTCCGCCAAAGCCACCAATTCTCGTGGGAACCGGCTGGGCGGACGGTTTGGCTGTGCGGCCAGCCAGCGACATCAGGACGTCGCATCGCTCTCGGCCAGTCAGCGCCTGCGCCATGGCGCTCGCCTCGGTGGTGCCGCCGAGCATCAGAATGCGGATCTTGCTCATGTCTGATATGTCTTGCGCCTCCGACCAATGCTGGCTGACTATTATCGGTATCGGAGAGGATGGTCCAGACGGGCTCGGTGACGAGGCAAGGCGACTGATCGCCTCCGCGCAGGTGGTGTTTGGTGGTGCCCGTCATCACGCGCTGGTCGCCGATCTCGTCTCAGGTGAACGTCTGCCTTGGCAAAGTCCTTTCGAAAATTCGATCGAGGCGATCATGTCTCGCCGAGGCTCGCCCGTCGTCGTGCTCGCCTCGGGCGATCCGTTTCTCTATGGCGTCGGAGCCACATTGTCGCGACGCGTGATCCCCGGCGAGATGCGGTCCATTCCGGCGCCGTCCTCTTTCAGCCTTGCCGCCTCGCGGCTCGGCTGGCCGCTGCAGGAGACGACGTGTCTATCGCTCCACGGGCGACCGCTCGATCTGATCCGTCCGCATCTGCATCATGGCCGCCGCATCATCGCCCTGACATCGGATGCCGAAACACCGGGTCAGCTTGCCGGACTCTTGAGCGCGACAGGCTTCGGTCTGTCGCCGCTATCGGTGCTCGAAGCGGTCGGGGGCGAGCGTGAACGCGTGAGAAGCTGTCGTGCCGACGCCTTTCATCTGACGGGCGTCGATCCGCTGAACCTCTGCGCAATAGTGGTTGTGGCGGGGGAGGGAGCCAGGACCTTGCCTTTCTCCACCGGCCTTGACGACGCTCTGTTTGAGCATGACGGCCAGATCACCAAGCAGGATATCCGGGCCATAACGCTGTCGGCGCTCGCACCCTGCCATGCAGAGCTTCTCTGGGATATTGGCGCGGGATCGGGCTCCGTCGGCATCGAATGGATGTTGCGCGACCCTTCCATGCGCGCAATCGCAATCGAGCAATCGGCTGACAGGGCGTCGCGCATTGCGCGCAACGCAATGGCTTTCGGCGTGCCGGGGCTGGCGGTTGTTGAAGGAACCGCACCCGAAGCACTCGGTGCGCTCCCCGAGCCCGACGCCATCTTCATCGGTGGCGGCGGCAGCGAGGGCGGCGTTCTGCGTGCGGCGATCGTGGGCCTCAAAAGGGGAGGGCGACTTGTCGCAAACGCAGTGACCCTGGAGATGGAGGCCAAGCTGATCGCCATTCAAGCAGAGCTCGGCGGTTCGCTGAGGCGGATCGAGATGGGTCATGCCGCACCCATCGGCGGCATGACCGGCTGGCGGTCGGCGATGCCCGTGACCCAATGGCGCTGGACCAAGAATTGAAGGTGAAGACATGACGGTGCATTTCATAGGAGCCGGCCCGGGCGCTGCAGACCTCATTACCGTGCGCGGCCGCGATCTGATCGGACGGTGCCCGGTCTGCCTCTATGCCGGTTCGATCGTGTCCCCGGAACTGCTGAAGTATTGCCCACCGGGTGCCCGCATCGTCGATACGGCGCCGATGTCGCTTGACGAGATTGAGCGGGAATACATGCGCGCCGCAAACGCAGGCGAGGATGTCGCACGACTGCATTCCGGCGATCTTTCCGTCTGGAGCGCTGTTGCCGAGCAGATCCGCCGCCTTGAAAGGCAGGGCATAGATTACACGATGACGCCAGGCGTTCCGGCATTTGCCGCCGCGGCATCCGCGCTTGGGCGCGAGCTTACGATCCCGACGGTTGCGCAGAGCCTCGTGCTGACCCGTGTGTCCGGCCGTGCATCGCCGATGCCAAATGACGAGACGCTGGCAAAGTTCGGCGCGACCGCTTCGACGCTCGCCATCCATCTGGCCATTCATGCCTTGAAACAGGTCGTCGAGGAGCTCACGCCGCTCTACGGTGCGGAATGCCCGGTGGCGATCGTGGCAAAGGCCTCTTGGCCCGATGAACGGATCGTACGGGGCACGCTTGCGGATATCGAGGCCAAGCTGGTCGCCGAACCGATCGAGCGCACCGCAATCATCTTCGTGGGACCGTCTCTCGGCGCCAGCGACTTCCGCGAGAGCTCGCTCTACGATCCAGCCTATCAGCGACGGTTCAGGGGAAGGGAATAGGCTCTTTCTTCGCTAGCCGGTCGCACCGCGATATGCCTGTCCCGCTGACTGGAGGGCTCGGTGTCCGGCCGTTCCACCGCGTTGATGCGCGGCGGAATGACGACTGTGGCGCCCTGTCACCGACGGTCAGCTCGAGCCGGCGGCCACATACTTTCAGCGCGCATTGGCAATCAAGCCTGCGGACTTTGGCGCGCCGATCATGCTTGTGAATGTCTTTCGTTCACTCGGGCAGTTAGACAAGGCCGAAAGTTATGCTCGGGCTCCGGGACGGCGTCCCGGAGATGTGGTGAGGCCCTTGCTTCGAGAATGGCCGCTTTCTTGACCTTCCCAATCGTTCGCCTCGATCTCGAAATCGACCGTCTCTTGATCAAGATCGCGCCCCGTGACAATCCTTTTCCACTGATCCGTAGGCTTCGACATGGATCCGCTTCAATGGTGGATGCCCAAGGTCTGCCGCCTGAGAAAAATATCAGGGTTGTGAAGTGAATCACCCCGGCATTGCTGCCAGGGTGATGGTTTCACTGGCTGGTATCAGTATTCCGACCATTTCTGCTGCAGCGTGTTGAGCGCTGCGTTGCCCCGTGCGGCCGGGCTTGGACGCGAGACAGGCGCTGACGCCCTGAGCGGGACAGGGGCCGAGGTCCGGGTTGGAGCGCGGTTGCTGGCGGCCGATCCGCTGCCATCGCCGGTCTGGAAGGTGCCGAGCAGTTCGCCCAAGCGGCTGCTTTCCTGCGAAAGACCTGCGCCGGCGGCGTTCATCTGTTCGACCATCGCGGCGTTCTGCTGTGTCGCCTGGTCCATATGGTTGACAGCGCTATTGATCTCCGAAAGTCCCATGGACTGCTCCTGAGCAGCCGTGGCGATAGCGTCCATGTGCTGGTTGATCTGCTGCACAAGTTCGGCAATGGCAGAAAGGCCTTCGCCGGTGTCGTTGACGAGGCGGACGCCTTCGCTGACGGCGACTTCCGAATTGCCGATCAGGCTCTTGATTTCTTTGGCGGCATTGGCCGAGCGCTGCGCTAGCTCGCGCACTTCCTGGGCAACGACCGCAAAGCCCTTGCCGGCTTCACCGGCGCGGGCGGCTTCGACGCCGGCATTCAATGCGAGCAGGTTGGTCTGGAAGGCGATCTCGTCGATGACGCCGATGATCTGGCTGATCTGCCTGGATGAGTGTTCGATCTTGCCCATGGCGCTGACCGCATTGTTGACGACCTGGCTCGAGTTCTCGGCGCGGGATCGGGCTCCACGCACCAGATCGCGCGCATCGCCGGCGCGCTGAGAGGTCGACTGCACATTGGCGGTAACTTCCTCGAGTGCGGCGGCGGTTTCCTCAAGCGAAGCGGCTTGCTGTTCGGTGCGCTTGGAGAGGTTGTCGGACGCCTGCGAGATCTCGTAGCTGCCGCTGCTGACCATTGACGCAGCCTGGCCGACGCCACGCATGGCATCGCGAAGCTGGCTGACCGATACGTTGAAGTCATTGCGGAGTGCCTCGAACTGCGGTGCGAGAGCCGTATCGATTTCACAAACAAGGTCACCGGCTGCGAGACGCCGCAGGCCTGCGGCGAGCGCGCCGGTCGCCTGCGTCAAGCGTTCTTCGGCTTCGGCTTCGGCGCGGCGCTGCACCTCGATACGTTCGCGCTCCGAAGAGACCCGTGCCTCGGCCGTTTGCTCTTCGAGCACCTTGTTGCGAATGGCGGCCTGCTGGAAGACCTCGACCGAGCGGGCCATATCGCCGATTTCGTCGCGGCGATCCACACCGGCGACCGCGATCTTCAGGTCGCCTTGCGCCAAGGCTGCCATCGAATGAGTGATGACGCCGATCGGCTTGGTGACGCGGAAGATGATGACGCAGATGCCGACGACACTGACGATAGCAGCGACGAGGAAGGTGAGTGCATAGAGAATGAAGTCGGCGAAGGCCTGGGACTGGCTAGCAGCGGCGGCAGCGACCATGCCGTCGGCAGCAGCGGCGGCAGTCTTGGTGATGAAGAGAAGGGCATCATTGCCCATCGGCCGCCAAACGTCGAGGGACATCGGCGCCTTTTTGCCGGCAGCGAACGTTTCGAGAAGTGCTGCGCGCTTTTGAGCAAAATCGCCGCCGAAATAGCCGGTCTCTGCTGCCTGGTAGGCGTCCTTCACGATCTGAAGCGTGTCGCGATGGTTCACGAGGATGCCGGCCTGTTTCCAGGCGAAGTTCACGGTGTAGTCGTTGAGCTGGATCTTGCTGAGTTCTGCAGCCGTCATCGTCGCGCCTGCGCCTAGCGTGATGTTGACCTGCAGGTTCGATGCCCCGGCAAGTGCCCGCGTCGACCATGCCAGCGAGCGGATCTGGATCATTGCCGTCATTGAAGGATCGCTCTCGCGAATGCGGGCTTCGGTGGCTGTCGAACCATTTTCCAGCGCCGTCAGCAGTTGCTGTCCGAGGTTGAGGGTGTTGTCCTGCAGGCCTGGGTCGCGGTCTGCCAACTTTTTGGTCAACTCATCATCAAGCTTTGAGCGAAACGCCAGCACTTGGTCGAACGTGCTCATGACATCAGCAATCGGCGCCTTGATCGCGTCGTCATCGATGCCGGCATAGATCGCCTTGGCGTCGGCCATGGCGTTGTCCACCAACCCGCGATCCTTTTTCAGCGAAGCCAGCGTCCCGGTGAGGGCGTCGATTTCCATTTTGGCCGCGGAGGAACCATCGCCACGTTCGTTGCGAAAGGTTGCAAGGGTCTGGAAAAGTGCGCGGTCGAGAGCGGTAAGCTTTGAGACGTCGCTGAAAACCCGGTTATCGTTGTAAGCGTCCAAGGCGGACGATGCGGTGAGCACGCAGATAACTGCGCTCAGAAGTAGGAATATTCCAACCAGAATATTGCGGATAGATAGAGTCATAGTCGCCCCACTTGCGTTGCTGGCGTCTAGCTGCTGGCTCGCAGCTCGACAGCCGATGTGCTGGAACCGCAAGCGTAAATGCTTCCCTAAAAAGCACGTTGCTGGCCGCCGAGAGTTTGCTCGTTCGCAGGCTCATCATGGCCAGTCCAATTGTCTCGGAGGATACTGATGGATTTATTGAAACAGCATTAATGTAATTGCGAATACGAGCGCTAACGGGGTCTATTTTCCTGTTTGAGATTTTCGAAGACAATGTGGCGCAATCCATGCGTGTTTCGCTATTGTTGTTTCAACACAAAATAGAAAAAATCAATAGCGTCTCGGATTGCCAACTACGAAAATAGCGCACCAAGCGGGGTAAGCGACATATCGCGGTGTCACGCCTGGAAGAAAACTTCCAATCGGCCCGCTGTTTGAGCGGAGATTGTAGCAGGCGGCCCGGAACCGGGCGCAACTTGTTCATGCAGCCGATTTCGGCCACTCGACCGATATGTCGAAAGATGTCGCGGCGGTAGCTGTCTGAGAAGCTTCCGTTCTTACTTCGCTTGAGGCTCGCGCGTCCCCCCTCGTCCTGTCCCTGCGGCGGTGTCGGGGCAAGCCACCTGGACAGTCCGCAATGTCTCCTACGTGCGGCGTTGGTGCACGGATCTGGAGCGTGACGGATCTCGAACTTTGATGACGTGGGCTACGCTACACTTGCCTTGCGGCGAACGGATTTCGGGCGAGCAGAGGCGAACATGCGGTTGAGGACGGCGCGCCGGCGGTCTCGATCCGCTTGGCACCAATGCCGAGAGCGAACGGGAATAAAAGCCCCCATGAACAAAGCAAAGCGTGTATCCGAAAAAGCGCACGAGGAGCTTCAAAAACACGGCTTCTCCCATTCAACCAATGAGAATGATCTGCAAACATATCATTACTCCGAAGCATGAGCCGCAAACAGATCCAAAGCATTGACTCCAGCGAGTAAAAAGATATCTATACGGCTCATTTAAATGCTCAATGAAGCGCATAGGTATCATTATGAGGCCTGAAGCCGAGGTTTTGATTGAAATAGGGCGCCTGTTGAAGAAGGCCCGACTGGCTTCGGCGATGACACAGGAACAGGTCGCCGATTTGGCAGGCATATCACGACCTCGCTATCGCGATATCGAGACGGGACGCGCTGCGGCGCGCGCAACGACACTGATGAATATCGCCCGAGCGCTGGGCCTGGAGATGATGCTGATCCCACAGGCAATGATTCCAGCGATCGAGGCCTTGCTGCGCCCGCATGACGACGATGATCTACCCGCTTTTATCTCCAGTCCCGAAGACGACGATCATGGCTAAATTGTTTCAGGCTCCCAAGGCCATCCCATCAATGGAGGTGCTGCTGAACGATCTGAAGGTCGGCACGATTGTCAGGACGCCCGGCGACTTCAATGCGTTTAACTTTGATGACGCCTATCGCGCGACGGGCGGTTTCCCCGTTCTCAGCTTATCGTTCCGGGCAGCGGCGGGAGGTCTGCGCAAGGATCCCAAGCCGCTTGCCGGAGCCTTGCCGGCGTTCTTCGCCAACCTTCTTCCCGAAGACAAATTGCGCGAAGCGATGGAGAAGCACCATGCAGGCAATGTGCGCCCGGGTAACGATTTTGATCTGTTGGCCGCGCTCGGCGCGGATCTGCCAGGCGCCGTCCGTGTCGTGCCGAGCGATGGCACAAAGGTGGCTATCGGAGATGCCTCAAAGGACAAGCCGAAAGCCCGGTTTTCGCTCGCGGGCGTGCAGATGAAACTCTCAGTCATGAAGACAACCGGCAAGGGCGGTGGTCTCACCTTGCCGATGGGAGACGCGCAAGGCCAGTACATAGCCAAGTTCCCTTCGACAGCGTTTCCTGGCGTCTCCGAGAACGAATACGCCAACCTTGCGCTGGCGGCCGCGATCGGCATGGAAGTGCCCGAACGTGAACTGGTCGAGAAGTCGGATTTTGAGGGGATTCCCGAGGAATTCAATACATTGTCAGACGGCAAGGTTCTCCTGGTCAAGCGCTTCGATCGTGGCGCCGACGGGAAACGCATTCATATTGAGGATTTCGCGCAGGTCTTCGGCATCTATCCTTCGCGCAAATACGAGGCCGCCGCATACCACGATATAGCCGCCGCCCTCAGCGTCGCCGTCTCGCCCACGGCTGCCCTCGAATTCGTGCGCCGTCTGGCCCTAACGGTGATCACCGGCAATGGCGACATGCACCTGAAAAACTGGTCGCTGATTTACCGTGGCAATGGCGACAAGCCGGAACTCGCGCCGATTTACGATGTTCTTTCGACCGTACCCTATATTTCCGCCGGCGCCATGGCGCTGTCACTTGGAGGCGAGCGCTCCTTTAAGGCACTCACCGCGCAGCGATGGAAGGTTTTTGCTCATCGTGCAAGGCTGCCGGAACCTGCCGTGCTCAAAACGGTGCTCGATATCGTTGAGCGCGTCAACAAGCATTGGTGGAGCCTTCCGGAACGGGGTGTCGTCCCGGAAAAAGTACTCGAGCGGATAGACGCGCATCTGAAATTGATGACTCCGATACTTGACACTTGTGCCAACTAGCCCGAGCGCCGACGCGTACAAGTAGCTCAGCCGTCCTTCAGCAACTCGATATCCAAAACCGAGGCGCCGTCAATGTATAGCCTGGCGCCGTTGTAGCCGCCTTGGCGCTCCAGGTTCTTGGTTCGATTCCCATCAAGGCGAACGATGGCACAGAGGCGGTGCCTCTCAGGTGCGCGCGAATTCTAGCAGCGGCGCGATATCATGGTTGTCTGCTGCACGAAGGGCCGTGACGTAAAAAGTGCGCAGTTCACCGATATCGGCCAGCGTTCCGCCGCCCCAACTGAAACGCTCGCCACCAAGGCGTTCGATCAGAAGATCGGCCGCCAAGCGGGCGTGACGGCCATTTCCGTTTGGAAATGGGTGGAGCGCGACCAGGCGATGGTGGAGCCTGATCGCAATCTCATCCCGTGGAAATGTCTCATGCGCAACCCAATTGCGGACGTCACTTATCAGGCTCGCGAGCTCCACTGCGATGCGGTAGGCTTGGACGCCGATGTTGCGCTCCGTCGTTCGGAAGGTGCCGGCCCATTCCCAGACCTCGCCAAACATCCGCTTGTGCAGTGTTCGCATGAAGTCCTCGCTCAGCATTCGCTCAAAGGATGCGCGCCGACGACCACGCGCCCAGGCCGCGCCCTCGACGATGTTTTCCTGTTCCGCCTCGTTGAGATCACGGCGGTGCGTGATCCATGTCTGAAGCAGTCCCTCTCGCTCATGCGGTTCAAGGGGTGTTGCGTCCTCTGGCTCCTGAAACAGGTCCGTCATGTCTCGTTCCAGAGGTCGCGCTCGGATAGCCTGTCGCGAATATATGCCTGGACGCGGGATTCGAATTCCGCCTCGTCCGTGCCCTGAGCTTCGAGCCGCATCGTATGCGCGACGCGGTGAAGCTCGCGCGTTGCGATTTTCCTTGCGCGCGCCTCGATTACCGCCTCGAGTGAACTGTTGGGAACAAGTGCGTAGACGAGCGTGCAATCCAGCGCCTCAGCTGCGCGACGTAAGGTGTTAAGTTGGATCGTGCCTGCGGCTTCCGATTTCTCGATGGCTTCTACGGTTTGGGGCCGCACGCCAATGCGCGTGCCGAGCTGCGCACCCGTCATCCCGAGCGCGTCGCGTAGCGCACGCACCCATCCTTTCGGCGGCGCCTTGAACCGATCAACCGGCTGGAGCGCCCGAAGTCTTTCATCGAGGCGCAGGCGCCCCCTTTTTCGATTATCGCTTTTCATCCACATGTCTCAGACTGCAAGCTGATCTCAGGACAATGTGTATCAGTATACAGGCTGATTATCAACAACATGATTCATACTGTAGTATGATTATTTGATTCACTTTGTCAGCCTGTAGTCTGTGACTGAAGCATAAGAAATCAGGCTGGCGTCTGGCAGGTATCGACGGGGGAAACGGTGACGCTCATAGCGAACCGCGTGCCGGGTCATCAGGCGCGAATAGCCCAACGTTAACCTGATATCACCCCTGGACCTCTTCGTCTCGTCAACCGAGTTTCGCGATGGCGCGCAGATTGTCCGCTGTCGTTGTCGGGAATTCGAAGAATTCGAGATAGGCAGGGATCTGTTCGAACAACATGTCCGTGCCGACCTGAAATGCGCAGCCCCGAGCACGGACCGCTTCGAGAAAGGGCGTCATCTCTTTTGTCATCACAACTTCGCCGACGAAGGCCGACGAGGAAATGCGGTCGACATCAATCGGCAGCGGGTCACCCCGTCGCATTCCAAGTGGCGTTGCGTTGACGACGATGTCGAAGCCTGCGGGGTCAGCTGAACCGCTCGTTACCTGCAGGTGCGGATAGTATTTTTCCAGCCGGTCAAGCAGTGCCGCCGTCGTCGCCTCGTTGGAGTCGAAGATCGCGAGACGTTCTACACCCGCCTGGGCCAATGAGGCGGCGATCGCCGAGCCGACGCCGCCTGCACCCACGACGAGCGCGCGTGCTCCCGCAACCTGCTTCCCCTTGCGCAGGACGCCGCGAACAAAACCCTCCCCATCGAACATGTCACCAATCAGTCGGCCGTCCGGCCCGAGGCGGACCGCATTGCATGAGCCCGCGACCTTCGCGTTGGTCGACGCTTCGTCCAGCAACCCCATGGTCGAGATCTTGTGTGGCATCGTGATGAGAGCGCCGTGGATATTGGATAGACGGAAAATGAGCTTCAGAAACGCGGAATAGTCTTCCGGCCGGCAGCCCATCGGTACCACAACTGCGTCAATTCCGCTCTTCTCGAAATATGGATTGTAAATCAGCGGCGCCTTGAATGCCTCGGTGGGATAGCCGAGGTGTGCGATGAGTTTGGTCGTCCCGGTGATCATTTTTCTAGACTTTCTGGGGATCGGAAGAGGTACGGAGGTCGCAAAGATGGATCATTTGGCCCGTGCGCGCCGATGTCTTGATCGCTTCGACGACCGTGAGGGTTGCCAGACCCTCGCGTCCACTCACAATAGGTGTGGCCTCGCCGCGAATGACGTCGCAAAAGTGCCTGAGTTGAACGCGCAGAGGGTCGGCCGGCGTGAACGAAATGCGCTCGTGGCTAAGTGGCTCCAGCCAATCAGGCGCCGAGGGGTTTGTCCAAAACGTCAGATGGGGAATGTCCAGGGAGCCTTGCGTGCCGCCGATCTGGTAGCAGAATTGATCCTGCCGGGCAAAAGCGGGGTTTTCCCCGGCCGTCAGCTCCCAGCTCCAGGGCGCGGCCACGGTGTCGCTGACGTTGACAGTCCCGAGGACCCCGCTTGCAAAGCGCAGTGAAACGACGGCGGTATCTTCGACGGCATGGTGTCTGATGGCGTGCGACGCCATGGCGTAGACGGCTTCAACCTCGCCCAAGAGATATCGGAAGAGATCGAGATCATGGATCAGGTTGACGAAGAGGGGGCCAGCACCGGCTTCCCGCCGCCACGGCGTGTCAAAATAATCGTCGGGCTTGGCGACCCAGAAAGTTCCGTGAACCGTAACGATCCGGCCAAGCTTTCCATCGTCCAGGATCTGTTTGGCCATCCGGATCATCGGATTATATCGCCGATGATGGCCGACCAGGAGCGGTATCCCTGCATTCTCGCAGGCTGCAACGAGCGTCGTGGCTGCATCGACATCGTCTGCGATCGGCTTTTCGATGAGAACCGGAATACCCGCGGCTACGACCTCCATTCCGTTCTCAACGTGAAGCCGGTTCGGCGTTGCGACGATGACGCCGTCCGGTCTTTCCTCGGCCCGGATGTCCGAGAAGCTACGATACCATCGGATGCCGGCACCTTCTGCGAAGTCACGACCGGCGTCAGAGGGATCGATGACTGCTGAGAGTATGGTTCCGGGCTCGGACGTAATTCGCTCGGCGTGGCGTCTGCCAATCAGGCCGGCTCCCATGACTGCAATCGCTAGCGGCTTCATGGCCGGCTCCCGAAATTTACGACAATAGGACGAGTTGCGAACCTCTGTGCCTGCTCACTTCCGCAGGATTTCTCCGAGAAACTTCTCGGTTCGTTCATGCTGCGGGTTGGTAAAGAACTCGGCCGGTGGCGCTTCCTCGACGATCGCACCGCTCGCCATGAAAATCACGCGATCGGCCACCTGACGGGCGAAACCCATCTCGTGGGTGACGCAGATCATCGTCATACCCTCTTCAGCCAGGCCGATCATGGTATCGAGAACCTCCTTGACCATCTCCGGATCAAGCGCCGAGGTCGGCTCGTCGAACAGCATCACTTTCGGCCGCATGCAAAGGGCCCGCGCAATCGCCACACGCTGCTGCTGGCCGCCAGAGAGTTGTACCGGGTACTTGTCGGCCTGCTCCAGGATCTTGACCCGCTCAAGAAGCCCGCGCGCCCGCTGCTCGGCTTCGGTCTTGCTGATGCCAAGCGCCCGCATCGGCGCAAGCATGCAGTTCTGCATCACCGTCAAATGCGGGAACAGATTGAACTGCTGGAAAACCATGCCAACCTCACGGCGGATCGCATCGATTGTCTTTGCCTGGTTGCCGAGAAGCATGCCGCCGACGCGGATTTCGCCCTTGCTGTATGTCTCCAGATGATTGATGCATCGTATGAGCGTCGACTTTCCGCTGCCGGACGGCCCGCACAAGACGATCCTTTCGCCCTTGCGGACCGACATGTTGATGTCGTGCAGGGCTTGAAACGCGCCGTACCATTTTTCCACCCGTTCCATGGTGATCATGGTGTCTGCGCCCATCGCAGGAGTAAGGCTGGCCATTGACGGAGCTCCACGTTTTATTGGCAAGGTGGCATAAGTCAGCGCTGATCAGCGCGCTGATGCGGCAAATCTTCGTTCGAGGCGTGCACCCAGGATGGTCAAAGGCAGGCACATCAGGAAGTACAGCGCTCCGACGATCCCGAAAACCGTCAGCGGCTCAAAGATCTGATTGGAGATGATGTTGCCAGCCCGCGTCAGCTCGGTGAAACCAACGATCGACGCAAGCGAGGTGCCCTTGATCAACTGCACGAGGAAGCCGACCGTCGCGGGCAGCGAGATGCGCAGCGCCTGCGGCAGGATGACGTCCTTCGTGCGCGATACGTATCTAAGGCTGAGAGCTTTTGCGGCCTCCGTCTGGCCGCGCGGGACCGCTTCGATCGCTCCGCGCCAGATCTCGCCGAGGTAGGCGCTGGCGTGAAGCGTCAGGCCAATTGCGACGGCAATCCACGCGTCGAGCCTCAGACCCACCAGTGCCAGCCCGTAATAGACGACGAAGAGCTGCATCAGAAGCGGGGTTCCCTGGAAGACCGCAATGTAGCCGGCCGTGACACGCTCCAAAAGGGGCACACCAGAGGTGCGCGCGAGCGCGACGCAGAGGCCGGCGATGCAGCCACAGATGAAGCCGACCGCCGACAAGACGACAGTCCATTTCAGGCCGATCAGCAGGAAGACGAATTCTTCGCGACCCATGAGACCCTCCTACTTGACGGGATATTTGAAGTAGCGCGCCGAAAAGAGCGCAAAGATGCGCATCATCAGCCAGGAGATCACGAGATAGAAGACCGTGACGGTGAAGTAGACCTCGAAGCTCCGGAAGCTCTCCGATTCGATGCGCTGGGAAACGGATGTCAGCTCGTAGGCGGAGATTGCCGAGGCAATGCTGGTGGACAGCGTCAACAGCACGAACTGGCTGGTGAGCGAGGGATAGATCGCCCGCAGTGCCGGCTTGAGGATGATCAGTCTGAAGACCTGAGCCTTGTGCAGGCCAAGGGCGAGACCGGCTTCCATCTGTCCCTTCGGGATCGACTGGACGCCGCCACGAATGATCTCGATTGCGTAGGCACCGCCGTTGATGCCGAGTGCGATAATCGCCGTCGGCGTCGGATCGAGCCTGATGCCGGCCAGCGGAAGCGCAAAGTAGATGAAGAAGATCTGGACCAGAAACGGCGTGTTGCGGATCAGCTCGACAAAGGAGATGATCAGCCAGCGCACCGGTTTGAGTGGAGAATCGCGCAGGGCAACGCCGCCAATTCCGATCACGATCGCGAGCAGCATTCCGCAAATCGCCAGCAGGAATGTACCGAGGCAACCGAGTAGAAGGTTCGGCAACCCATCGATCACGGGAGTGAAGTCCAACTTATAGTTCATGGCGATCTTTCCGGTCAGTCTTCCCTAAAGTTCAGTCCCGCTTGACCATTCCTGCCATGGCCTGGACGGCAAGCTCGTATCCGTCTGCGCCAAAGCCGATCATGATGGCCGTCGCGATGCGCGAAATCAGTGAATTGTGATAGATGCTCTCGCGCGCATGCACGTTCGAAATATGCAGTTCGATCTTAGGCGGGTCGAAGGTCTTCAGCGCATCGAGAAGCGCGATCGAGGTAAACGTATAGGCGGCCGGATTGATGATGATGCCACAGGCGTCCGTGCGTGCCTGGTGCACACTCTCGACCAGTTCGCCCTCGAAATTAGTCTGACGAAACTCGACTTCGAATCCGAGCGCCTTTGCCTTCGTCGTGCATCGCGCGCGAATATCGGCAAGCGTCGTGGTGCCATAGATCGCGGGCTCGCGCTGGCCTAGAAGATTGAGGTTCGGCCCGTTGAGCACAAAGATTGGTTTGTTCATGATCGCGCTCCTCGGACCTGGATCGAAGCCACCTCTCGATATGGTGGTGGCGTTGGCGGGCATCGCCGGGATGCCCGCCTTCTGGGTCAAGCTTTCGATAGACTGAGCCGTCAGTTCGCCGCGAACGGGATGCCGTCGAGGCTTTCCGGGAAAGCCGGAACCGGGACCTTCATCCACTTGTCGTAAACTGCCTTCAGCTCACCGTTTGCCTTGATCTTGTCGATGAAGGTGTTGAGCGCTGCGTTTATTTCCTTTTCGCCGAGACGCGTGCAGGCGCCATTGTAGAGCTTCTGGAATTCAAGCTTGTTTTCGAATTCGCCCGGACGAGCCTTCTCCACGCGGTTCATGTAGAAAATGTTGCCGCCGAGTGTGTCGACCTGACCCGAAACGAGCGCCTGGACGCTCGCCGCGTCCCCATCATAACGTCGTATCGTCGTGTTCGGCGGCGCGTTCTTGGTCACCTGCGTGTCCTGAGCAGCCCCCTTCGCCACACCGACCGTAAACTTCGCCATGTCGGCATTTGTCTTGATTTCTGCCGATTTCGGTCCGATCAGGACGATGGCATTGGCAACGTAGGGTTTGCTGAACTGCACGGCTTTTGCCCGGTCCGGCAGCATGGCCATCGTCGCAAAGAGAACGTCAACACGGCCAGCGGTCAGCGCGGGAATGCGGTTGTTGACTTCAAGCGGCACGAACTCCACGGGAACGCCCAGTTCCTTGCCGAACAGGGTCGCGATGTCGGCATCGAGCCCGTCCTGCTTGCCGCCACTGGTGACAAAGCCCCAAGGGGGGTTGTCCCCCTGAATTCCGACGATGAGCTTGCCTTTGGCCTTGATCTCTTCTGGCGTAATTGCGGCCGCCGGCTGCGCCAGGGTGACGGCAGTCACCAGGGCTGCTGCTCCAAGCATGGCATTTCGGCGCGTCAGCATAGACTTGAACATGTAAATTCCTCCTCCTTTGGCGGTCGTTCGACCGGACAGCCACCCTCACCTTTGACTGTGGGGGAATGATTGCCAGAGACGGACCATGAAATCAACCGAGTTTTTCGAAATCGTATGAGAATTTATAATATGCCAAGCTAATTGAAATTCTCACGACATTTGCAATAATAGTAGAGAGCGATTTTGAGTTGGCGCCTATGCCAGGCGCCAACCCTGTTTGACTCTCCTCGCACGCACAGCGGAAGGCTTTGAAATGCGGACCTCGATTGCAACTGTCACGATCAGCGGCGAACTGCCCGAGAAGCTCGAGGCGATCGCTCGGGCCGGCTTCGATGGCGTCGAGATCTTTGAAAATGATTTCCTGGCCTTCGACGGAAGCCCGGCGGATGTCGGAAGGCTTGTTCGCGACCATGGCCTGGAGATCACTCTGTTTCAGCCGTTTCGTGATTTCGAGGGCATGCCGGAACCGCTTCGAAGTCGGACGTTTGATCGGGCGGAACGGAAGTTCGATGTGATGCAGGAGCTTGGAACGGATCTGGTGCTTGTTTGCTCGAACGTCTCGCCGGCGTCTGTCGGGGGTATCGATCGTGCCGCAGCGGACTTCCGCGAACTCGGCGAGCGCGCCGCCAGACGCGGCCTGAGGGTGGGCTACGAGGCGCTCGCATGGGGTCGCCATATCAACGATCATCGCGATGCCTGGGAAATCGTTCGCCGCGCCGATCATCCGAATGTCGGTCTCATCCTCGACAGTTTTCATACGCTGTCGCGCAAGATCGACGTCAATTCCATTCGCTCGATCCCCAAGGAGAAGATCTTCATCGTGCAGCTTGCCGATGCCCCGTTGATCGACATGGATCTGCTGTACTGGAGCCGACATTTCCGAAACATGCCGGGCGAGGGCGACCTGCCTGTCACCGCGTTCACCGAAGCCGTCGCAGCGACTGGCTATGATGGCTACTTCTCGCTCGAAATCTTCAACGATCAGTTTCGGGGCGGCTCGTCGCGTGCGATCGCGGCCGATGGTCATCGGTCGCTGATCTACCTTGGCGACCAGGTGCGTCGCGACCTCGGCGATGGATATCTGACCGGAGCGGCGATGCCGAAAAGGGCGGCCGTCAAGGGTGTCGGCTTCGTGGAGTTTGCCACCGACGAGGATGACGCCATCGAGTTGGTTGCCTTGCTCCACACTCTCGGATTCCGCAAGACGGCGGTCCACCGCACGAAGAAGGTCTTCCTCTTCGAACAGGGCGAGATCCGGATCCTCGTCAATGTCGATCAGGCTGGATTTGCGAACGCGGCCTACGCCGTCCATGGCACTTTTGCGTATGCCATCGCACTCGTCGTCGATGATGCCGCAAAGGCCTATACTCGCGCCCTTGCGCTCGATGCCGAAGCCTTCCTTCAGCCTGTTGCAGAAGGCGAACTGGAGTTGCCCGCCATTCGCGGCGTGGGGGGCGGGGTCGTCTATCTCATTGACGACAAGAGCGCATCGGCTCGCTTCTCGGAGATTGACTTTATGCCGGTCGCAGACGAGAGCGGCACGGCCTCAGCCGGCCTTCTCCGCATCGATCACATCGCCCAGACCGTGGCCTATGATGAAATGCTCACCTGGCTGCTGTTCTACACATCGATCTTTGAGACCGGCAAGACCCCGATGGTCGACATCATCGATCCGGCCGGGGTCGTTCGCAGTCAGGTCGTCGAAAACGAAACCGGGCAACTCCGCATCACCATGAACGGAGCTGAGAACCGCCGCACCCTGGCAGGGCATTTTATCGCCGAGAAGTTCGGATCGGGCATACAGCACCTGGCGTTTGCGACAGTCGATATCTTTGCAACAGCGCGGGAGTTGCGGGCGTGCGGTTTCAAATCCCTCCCTATCTCGCCGAACTACTACGACGACGTCGAGGCGCGCTTCGGCCTCGATCCGGCATTGACGGAGCGTTTGAAGTCGGAAAACATCCTCTATGATCGCGACGAGCACGGCGAGTATTTCCAGCTCTACAGCGGAACATATGGCGAGGGTTTCTTTTTCGAGATCGTCGAGCGCAGCGGCTATCGCGGATACGGCGCACCGAACGCCATCTTTCGGATTGCCGCCCTGAAAAAGCAGATGCGTCCCGAAGGCATCCCGAAAGACGCGCTCTAAGATCTCGATTTACAGGATCCGGCCGCTCTTGAGCACATGTTCCACGCCGCTTTGGACGTGCCGTCTGACGACTTCCGTCGCCCCGGCGACGTCACGTTGAATGGAAAGCTCAAACAGGAGCCTGTGGTCATCGACCACCGGCTTTCCGCGAAAGCTTTCGGCCAGCATATGGTAGCGAAGAAAGCGGTCGAAGACAGACGACAGTGTCGCCATCAGCGTCGAGGAGTTGCAGGCCGAGACGATCGCCTGATGGAACTCCCAGTCGTATCGCACCCAGTCGACGGTGCGCGAGACATCGCCCGCGAGGAGCTTGCGTTCAGCCGCGGCAAGCCTGTGATGCGCGGCGACGATCCGCCCCTCCCATTCGAGATTTCCGGCTGCGAATGCAAGGCCGATCGCATGCGTCTCAAGAACAATCCTGAGGTCCGCCAGTTCAAGGAGCTCGCGCCGCGACGCCGGACTGACTTCGAAACCGCGCTGCCCTTCGGCGACAACGAGGTTTTCCGTGGTCAGGCGGCTCAGGATTTCACGCAGCGATGAAATGCCGATGGAATAGCGCTCCTTCGCCTGCTCCAGCTTGATCTTGGTCCCCGGTGGCAATGTTCCGGAAATGATGTCCTGGCGTATTTGCCGGAAAACGACGTCGCTTACTGTTTCAGCCGGGTCTTGGACGTGCTTGAGCATGGGTTTTCCTGATTTGCCGAGAAGGCGTCGATGTGTGGTGCGAAGAGAGACGTGCCGATCAAGTCTATTTCAGCGTGCCTCTCGCCAGCGCATGTTCGACGCCGCCTTGTATATGCAGTGCAAGCACCCGCTTGGCTGTCTCGCCATCACGGCGCAATGCCGCCTCGAGGAGCTGCTGGTGTTCGTTGGCTGCGACCTCACCACGATAGGACAAGGCGACCATCTGATATCTGAGGTATCTGTCGAAGATCACCGAGTGCGTCTCCATCAACAGCTTCGATCCACAGGCGGATATCAAGGCCTGGTGGAACTCCCAGTCGTAACGCTTCCAGTCTTCCGCCCTGCTGGTGTCGCCTAAGGCCATCACCTTTTCCATCCGCGCCAGCTTGTAATGAGCAGATACCAGGGGAGCCTCCCATTCGACGTCGCCATACATGAACGACTGCTCCAGGGCATGGGTCTCAAGAAGAAGCCTGAGTGCCGCCGTCTCCTTGAGGTCGGCAACGGACACCGGGGACACTTCGAACCCCTTTTGCCCCTCGGCCAGAACAAGCCCCTCGGAGGAGAGCCGGTTCAACACTTCTCGCAGCGTGCTGATGCTGGTTTCGTAGGCCTCCTTCAAGCTTTCCAGCTTCAACTTTTGCCCGGGAGCCAAGCGACCGAAAATGATATCGGCGCGAATTCGCCTGTAGCTGCTCTCCGCAATGGTCTCACTCAGGATCTGCTGCGACATCAAGGGGTCTCTGATATTTCCTATATCGTCGGATATATCGCTTTTTGCCAACTCCAATCAAGCGGACATCCGAGAATGCCCGGCACAATTTTTCTCATATGATTATCTGCAATAGGCCTGGCATTCACCAGGACGCTATCAGACGGCGCACTACTGTTGATCCGAAGCCGGATCAGGAATGGAGCCGAGACACGCATTCTGCCAAACCAATGCTCGCGCTCATGGCGGAGATGCCCATCAAGGACATCTGACCTTCGGTTAAAGGCAGGGAATCGATGAAGTCATCCAATTCCTTGACGTGCTGCGGGTCCAGTTCGCCGTGCATCCTACAAGTGCGAAACAGTGGCTTTGGAAGGCCTGCCGACGCTCGAGATCGTCGTAGACGTCCGCGGTTCCCGGATCACTTTCCAGTACCGACCGGTTCACTTTCCAGTACCGCGATGTATCCAAGCAACCCAACCGGATGATGGATGAAAAATCCAGTCGTACTGGGCGCCGACGAACGCTGCATCGCAAGGTGCTGGGCGAGCGAATTTCAAAACTCCCCTATGTCGCTAGCACGTCGACCAATGTGGCGATGGCGACCGTCAAGGAGAGCGGGAGCGGCATCGTCTTGCCGATCATCGGAGCGACCTGACTTTCGGCGTGGTCCAGTCCCCGGTCCCGATACGCTTGTCATCGCTTGTCATCGCTTGGCCCGCGGGAAGCCCGTCCTGCTATGGAATATGTATCCGCAATCCTCTGGTCTTTGGGTGTCGCAGAGGCCGAGATCGATCAACGTCCTGCTCGGCAGGACATCTTAGGCAAACTCGGCACTCATGCGCGCCAGATCGTCCCATAGGCTTTCGGCGAAGCCGCGCAAAACGATGATCTCAAACGCGTCTTGACCAACGCGGGTTAGATGGGCGGCAATGTGGCCGATCAACGTGCTTGCCGAGTGTCCGATCGCAAACTCGTTCACGGACAAATCGAGGGCGGTTCCCTTGGAAAGGACGCGCTCAGCCTTCCTGCCCTGGACAAGAATACGAACGCGACCATGGCTTTGATCTACCCCCGTCGCCTTGGGCTGTAGACCTTCGAGTAGCGCAGTCATTTTCTCATGCGGCGTCGGTTCGTCGCTCACCAAAAACCATTGGTATGGTGCCACAGGGCGAACCGCATTCAGCTTGTCGCCGGCCAGCTTGTGTAAAAGCGGCTGCATGTCACCTCCGAACCTGCTTGCCAAAACGTGAATGATGGTACCCTCGGCCAGGGCCGACAGAGTGACGGAAGAGCCGATGATCGCTTGCCTGGCTCCAAGGGCGGAACGGTGGATGGCGCGCAGCTTAGACATGAAGCCTCTCGTTTTCAGGATCGAAGAAAACCGGATTGCATAGACGGGCTGCGGTGAATTCGTTTCGAAGACCGTTCCAAACGACCACCTCTTCGCCGTGTCGTTCCGGACCCCGGTTTACGAGAGCCAAGCCGATGGTCGACCCCAGATGCGGGGAAAACGCACTCGATGTTACGTAGCCCTGATCATTCTCAAGGGTCGCCACCGCATCCTTACCGATGATATGCGAGCCAGAACGGAAGCTTTCCCTGGGATCGAGTGGCATTACGCCGACGAGCGCTGGCCGCTCGCACGACATGAGGCCCTCGCGCCCGAGCAGGGCTCTGCCGATAAAGTCGGGTTTGGACATCGAAACCATCCTGCCGAAGCCCAGGTCTGCCGGGACGACCGTGCCGTTGATCTCGTTGTGGGTGACATGTCCCTTCTCGATACGCAAAACACTCAGCGCTTCGACGCCGTAGGGTTGAAGTCCGTGTTGCTGCCCAATGTCCATCAATGCGTCAGCAACGCTTTCAGCATAGCCGGCCGGCACCGCTAGCTCGTAAGCGAGTTCGCCGGAGAACGAGATACGGAAGAGCCGTCCGCGGAGTGCTCCTGCAAAGAGCGAGATCTCCCTGGCTGCGAGGAAGGGGAATGCCGCATCGGAAATGTCGTCATCGACTGCCTGCTGCAGGATGAGCCGTGCCTTCGGCCCGGCAACCGCCATCTGCGCCCACTGATCGGTGACGGAGGCCATGCGAACGTCGAGATCCGGCCAGAGCACCTGCGAGCAGAATTCGAGATGGTTCATGACGCCAGCAGCATACGCTGTCGTGGTGGTCATGAAGTAACGCTCCTCTTCGAGCCGGCTCGTCGTGCCGTCGTCATAGATCATGCCGTCTTCGCGAAGCATCAGCCCGTAACGCGCTTTTCCGACCGGCAGTTTCAGAAACGCGTTGCAATACACCCGATTGAGAAATTCGGCGGCATCCTTGCCGCAGATCTCGATTTTTCCGAGCATCGACACATCGCAAATGCCAGCGTTGGTCCGGACATTGATGACTTCTCGATCAACGCTCTCGCGCCATGTCGTTTCGCCGGCGCGCGGGAACCAGGAAGACCGGTACCAAAGTCCGGTCTCAACGAAAGTTGCGCCATGCTTCGTGGCCCAGTCATGCAGCGGCGATTTGCGCACGGGTTGGAAGTGGTGGCCGCTGTGGGCTCCGGTCAGCGCGCCGAAAGATACCGGCGTGTAGAATGGTCGAAAGGTGGTGGTACCTACCTCTGCCGGTGAAACGCCGCGTGCTTCTGCAAGAAGCCCGATGGCATTGACGTTTGAGAGCTTGCCCTGATCCGTGGCCATGCCGTTTGTCGTGTAGCGTTTTGCAAGCTCGACGTGGTCATAGCCTTCCTGTACCGCAAGGCCCAGATCCTTGCGGTGGACATCGTTCTGGAAATCAACGAACGCCTTGCTCGTCACGCCAGGAATGCGCCATAGGGGTTTGGCTGCGGGCGCAATGATATCACCCTCGACAGCCCCGAATTCGGCGGCATGCGCCGAAAAGCCCAGTTCGACAGCAAGTGCTGCGCCGAGGCGCGCACCATCGGCGAGACAGTTGGCGAGGCCACACGTTGCTGCGGCCGCTCCGGCAATTGCAAGGCCCTGCAGGTTCGCCGGTGCCAGGAACGCGCCGTGTTGCTCGGACCAGGCAGGTTTTCCGCTGCGATGGCATGCGAGATGGATGATCGGACTGAAGCCTCCTGCCATGGCAAGGGCGTCCACATTCAGCTTTTCGATGCGACCGTCCTGCCAGATTTCGATTGCCGACAGTTGCCGGCGGCCGCGTGCGTTCGAAACCATCGCTCCCTTGATCAGCCGGGCGCGGCCGGAGTAGGCAACCGATACGTTTGCTCTGCTGTCGATGATAGCGCAAACCTCGGTGCCGGCGGCCTCCAGATCGCGGGCAAGCGCGTAACCGCTGTCGTCGGTGGTAAAGACGGCAGTCGTCTTCCCGGGCGCGACAGCGTAACAATTGAGGTAGGTCCGCATGGCCGTTGCCATCATGACGCCAGGAATGTCGTTGCCGCCAAATACCAGCGGGCGCTCTTCTGCGCCGCTCGCCAGCAACGCGCGCTTTGCGACGATACGCCAGAGCCGTTCCACCGGCACATTGTCGGTCGGATGCCGGATATGTTTCTGCACTCTCTCGACGGCGCCAAACACGTTGCCGTCGTACCAGCCAAAAACTGTCGTTCTGGTCAGCACCTGGACGTTCGGAAGCGATTGGAGCTCGGAAAGGATGCGATTTGCGAGCTCTGCAGCGGGCCTGCCATCGATCGAAGCGGTCTCCGAGCGAAGGGAGCCGCCGACTGAAGAATGCTCGTCGACGATGATCACGCGTGCTTTGGAGCGCGCGGCCGAGAGGGCGGCCGCCAGGCCTGCCGGACCGGCGCCAATCACCAAAAGGTCGCAATGCGCCCATGTCTTTTCATAGCTGTCGGGATCAGCCTCGTAACTCGCCTTGCCGAGGCCGGCGGCGCGGCGAATGAAAGGCTCGTATAGTTTTTCCCACAAAGCAGCGGGCCACATGAAGGTCTTGTAGTAGAACCCGGCGCTGAGGAACGGCGACAAAAGGCTGTTGACCGCACCAAGGTCGAAGGTGAGCGAGGGCCACCGGTTCTGGCTTGTCGCTTCCAGTCCCTCATAGAGTTCCTGCATCGTGGCGCGGGTGTTGGCCTCCCTGCGGCCCCCTTGTCCGATTGTCACGAGTGCGTTGGGCTCGGCCGCGCCAGCGGTGAGGACACCGCGTGGGCGATGATACTTGAAACTCCTTGCGACGAGCTGCCTTCCATTCGCCAACAAGGCGGATGCCAGGCTGTCGCCCTGGAAGCCGACCAAGGCTTTGTCATCGAAGGTGAAGGAAAGCGACGCATTTCTGTCGACGAGGCCGCCCCTTTGCAAACGATAGGATGTCATGATTGAACGCCAGCCTCTTGTGCGCGCGCCGCATCGTGGCTTTTTTCGATTTCATGGGTAGCCGTGTCTCGCGTAACCACCAGCCAGCGTCGGCAGCCAGATGTGTGGTGCCAATATTCCGCGTAAGAACCGCGTGGATTGTCGCGCAGGTAGACGTAGTCGATCCAGCGCCCGGAACCGGCGTCCGGGCTGGGGCGGTCCAAGACCGCGCCCTTGATCGTGAATTCTTCTTTCGGTCGTCTTCCGCAATGCGGGCATGGGACGAGGCTTGCCATCTTCTCTATTTCCTCAGTCGTATCTTCAGTGAAGATTGGGCTGCGCGCCCATACCTTTTTCGTCGAGCAGATAGCCGCGTTCGAAGCGATCGAGCCGGAAAGCACTTGCGGTCTGGTGTGGCGCGCCGCGCGCCAAAAGATGTGCGAAGCAATAGCCTGACGCAGGCGTCGCCTTGAACCCGCCGTAGCACCAGCCCGCGTTGAGATAGAGATTATCAATCGGTGTCCGGTCGATGATGGGAGAACCATCCATCGACATATCCATGATGCCACCCCAGGATCGCAATACCCTCACGCGTGAAAGCCCCGGTATCATCGCCTTGCCCGCTTCGGCGACATGCTCCACCGTCGCGAGATTTCCACGCTGGGCGTAAGAGTTGTATCCGTCGATGTCGCCACCGAACACCAGACCGCCCTTGTCGGACTGCGACACGTAAAAATGGCCCGCACCGAATGTCACGACGCCGTCAACGAATGGCTTCAGCCCTTCGGAGACGAAGGCCTGAAGCACGTGGCTTTCCAGCGGAAGCTTCATGTCGGCCATCTCCGCGACACGGGACGAGTTGCCGGCCGCCGCAAGTGCCAGCTTCCCACAGCCGATAAATCCTTTCGTTGTGTCGACCCCGACCACCCGGCCATTCTCGCGCCGGATGCCCGTAACCTCACAGCCCTGAAGGATATCGACGCCGCGCGTATCTGCTCCACGGGCGTAACCCCAGGCAACGGCGTCATGGCGAACCGTGCCTCCACGGCGCTGCAGAAGGCCTCCTTGTATGGGGAAGCGCGCACTTTCATAGTCGAGAAACGGAAGCATCTTGCGCACCGCAGCCCGATCGAGCAGATCGGCATCAACGCCGTGCAGGCGCATGGCGTTGCCACGGCGCGTATAGGCATCACGCTGCGCGTCAGAATGGAATAGGTTGAGCACGCCGCGTTGCGAGACCATGGCATTGAAGTTGAAGTCCTGTTCCAGTCCCTCCCATAGCTTCATCGAGAGTTCATAGAATGGATTGTTGCCGGCAAGCAGGTAGTTGGAGCGTATGATCGTGGTGTTGCGGCCGACGTTGCCGGAACCGATATAGCTCTTTTCGAGGACGGCTACGTTGGTGACGCCGAATTCCTTCGCGAGATAATAGGCCGTCGCCAGACCGTGCCCGCCGCCGCCGACTATAATGACATCGTAGTGGGGTTTCGGCTGTGGCTGGCGCCACACAGGCTGCCAACTCTTGTTGCCGCGCAGACCATTGAGAAATACCGAGAGAGCTGAATAGCGCATCGCTGCCGGGTCCTTGAAATTCTCATAACGCCTATCACGAAGGCGCCTGGAGTCATTGCGCAGATGAGCCATTTTCAGATAACAATGAGCCATGACTCTACCGGACACCAGGAGCCTCCAGCGCATCGGCTTTATCCTGGTCAGGAACTTTGCGCTGATGAGCTACGCATCTGCCATCGAACCGTTGCGCGCTGCAAATCTGCTCGCGGGGCGATCGTTGTACGAAATCGTGCCACTGTCGCTTGAAGGGTCGTCGATCGCGAGTTCCTCTGGTATCGCGGTGGACTGCCACGATTTTGCAGCGCATGGCGACAGCTGTCACACCGTGTTTGTCTGCGCAGGTGGCGGACCCGCCGACTGGACAGGGACGTCCGTCCTTCATGCGGGGCTCCGACGGCTTGCGCGGAAAGGCGTCAGGATTGGGGGGATCTCCAGCGGTTCCTATGTCCTGGCGGAAGCCGGCCTTTTGAACAATCGCGACTTCACCATCCACTGGGAACATGCTCCCGTACTGAAGGAGACCTTTGCCCAACTCGCGCCGCGCCAAGCGCGCTTTGTGATCGATGGTGGCCGCATAACCTGCGGTGGTGGCGTGGCACCCCTGGACATGATGCACGCGATGATCGCGGAGCGGATGGGGGGTGACTTCGCCCGAAGGGTGAGCGACTGGTTTCTGCACACAGCGGTCGCCGAGCCCGCGGCCCCTCAGCGTGGCTCGGCTGCGGAACGTTTTGGCACCACCCACGCTGCGCTGCTCAGCATCCTTGAGACGATGGAAACCACGATTGAGAAACCGCTCGACCGATCTTCCATGGCGAGATTTGCCGGCATCAGTTCCAGGCATCTCGATCGGTTGTTCCGGGAGCATCGGCGGTCGACATTCTCGGACACATATCGCGATATTCGACTGCGCCATGCCCGGCGGCTGCTTGAGCAGAGCCCGCTGTCGATATCCGAAATCGCTTACGCCACAGGCTTTTCAAGCGCGGCCCATTTTACCAACTGTTTCAAGAGGCTCTTCGGCACGACACCCAAACGCGTTAGGCGCTGAATCTTTCCTTTGAATTGTGAAATATTTACTGAGAAGATAGAGCGATGCTTTTAAGGAGATAAAATGCCACCGCAGAAAAACAAGGCCGCCGAGAAGGCAGCCATGAAAACTGCTTTCGAACAGAACCCCCACGCTGTTCGCGAGCCGCGGCAGAACAATCTCGAGATGGCGATCGGTCACGAAGTGCGCGAATGCCGTCGCAAACTTGGGATCACAATTACAGATCTCGCCGCGGCAACCGGCATGTCCATGGGGATGCTTTCCAAGATCGAGAACGGCAATATCTCTCCGTCATTGACAACCCTGCAGGCCGTATCAAAGGCGTTAGGCGTGCCGATAACAGCCTTCTTCAGGGGTTACGAAGAACCACGGACGGCGACCTTCGTCAAATCGGGGCAAGGTGTCAATATCGAGAGGCGGGGCACGCGCGCCGGGCATCAGTACAACCTGCTTGGACACATCGACAACAACAGCAGTGGTGTTGCGGTCGAGCCGTACCTCATCACGCTGACAGCTGAATCGGACGTGTTCCCGACATTTCAACACGATGGAATGGAATTTCTCTACATGCTGGAAGGCGAGGTGGTCTATCGCCACGGCGATCAGCTGTATCATATGCAGCCAGGCGACAGCCTGTTTTTCGACGCGGACGCGCCCCATGGCCCGGAGCAGCTCGTGCAACTTCCCTCCCGCTACCTCTCCATAATTTCCTACCCCCACAAGCGCACAAACCGCGATTGACACGAATTGCCTCACAAGAAAAAAATATTCTTGTAGGTTGATTGCTCAAAATTCATCTGGTAGCACTTTGTTCAGACGCGAACGGAGATGCTCAGCCATGTGCGGTATAGTTGGACTATTTCTCAAAGACCGAAGCCTTGAGCCGAAGCTCGGCGAATTGCTCTCGGACATGTTGATCACGATGACAGACCGTGGACCCGACTCCGCCGGCATCGCGATCTATGGCGCTTCGACTGCGGGCAAGACGAAGATCACCGTGCAGTCGCCCGATGCCGAACGCGGCTTTGCCAACCTTGGCAGCGAGTTTCAAAAGTCCGGCATCGAAGCTGCCGTGACGATCAAGAGCACCCATGCCGTGATCGATACAAACGCCTCAGCCGACGACGTGCGGAGCTTCATTGCGCAAAGATTCCCAGGGCTGCGGATCATGGGTTCGGGCGACAGCGTGGAGATCTACAAGGAGACGGGCCTCCCCAGGGATGTGGTGGCTCGATTTGGTGTTCGGGCCATGACCGGCAGCCATGGCATTGGCCACACGCGAATGGCCACGGAATCCGCAGTCACCACGCTCGGCGCTCACCCGTTTTCGACGGGCGCAGATCAGTGCCTGGTTCACAATGGCTCGCTCTCAAATCACAACAATCTTCGCCGCGAGCTTGTCGCAGAAGGCATGACGTTTGAAACCCAGAACGATTCCGAAGTCGCGGCCGCCTATCTCACGTCGCAGATGGCAAAGGGCAAAGACCTCGGTGAGGCTCTGACGGGCGCTCTCGACGACCTCGACGGCTTTTTCACATTTGTGGTGGGCACCAAGTCGGGCTTTGGCGTCGTTCGCGATCCCATCGCCTGCAAGCCTGCTGTCATGGCCGAAACAGAGCAGTATGTTGCTTTCGGTTCGGAATACCGCGCGCTGGTCAATCTTCCCGGCATCGAGAACGCACGTGTCTGGGAGCCGGAGCCGGCGACTGTCTACTTCTGGGATCACGAAAAGGCGGCCTAACCGTGAATGTCAGTTCAAAGCAAGAAAGTACCCGAACTATGCCAGTCTTCGATCTGTCGATCACACCGCTGCGTGAGTTGAACAGCGCTCTGCACAATATTTCCTCGGGAACCAACGACACCAATTTCGAGGTCGTTAATCCGCGCGGGAGCCATTCCGTGGCTGTCGGGATCGACGCGCCGGTGACAGTGGATGTTCGTGGCTCCGTCGGATATTATTGTGCCGGCATGAATGACGGCGGCACGATCACCGTGCACGGCTCTGCGGGGCCGGGAGTTGCCGAAAACATGATGTCCGGCAAAGTCGTCATTGAAGGTGACGCAAGCCAGTATGCCGGCGCGACCGGGCGTGGCGGTCTTCTTGTCATCAAGGGAAATGCGTCCTCGCGCTGTGGTATTTCGATGAAGGGCATCGACATCGTCGTTCATGGAAACATTGGCCACATGTCTGCCTTCATGGGTCAGTCTGGCCACCTTGTCGTGCTTGGCGATGCAGGCGAGGCGTTGGGCGACTCGCTCTATGAAGCAAAGCTCTTCGTACGCGGAACGGTGAAAAGCCTGGGGTCCGACTGCATTGAAAAGGAGATGCGACCAGAGCATTTCGCCAAGCTTTCCCAATTGCTGGACAAGGCAGGCGTTGCCGACGTGAAGCCCGAGGAATTCAAGCGCTACGGTTCGGCCCGCAAGCTCTACAACTTCAATATCGACAACGCCGACGCGTACTGAGCGGCGAAAGGGTAAGATATGTCATACCACAATCCTCCGACCCCGCCGCGCAAGTCAGCTACCTTCGACGATTATACGCTGGCCGAAATCAGGCGCGCGGCCGCCACCGGTATCTATGATATTCGCGGCGCCGGCACGAAGCGCAAGGTCCCTCATTTCGACGATCTTCTATTTCTCGGAGCGTCGATTTCACGCTACCCACTCGAAGGCTACCGGGAAAAATGCGACACCTCCGTGGTGCTCGGCACGCGATTTGCAAAAAAGCCAATCCATCTGAAGACCCCCATCACGATTGCGGGCATGAGCTTCGGTGCCCTTTCAGGCAATGCCAAGGAAGCGCTAGGGCGAGGCGCGACAATCGCCGGGACGTCAACCACCACCGGCGACGGCGGCATGACAGACGAAGAGCGCGGCCATTCTCAGACACTTGTCTATCAGTACCTTCCATCGCGCTATGGCATGAATCCAAGAGACCTGCGCCGCGCGGACGCAATTGAGATCGTCGTCGGTCAAGGCGCCAAGCCGGGCGGTGGCGGTATGCTGCTCGGTCAGAAGATTTCCGATCGTGTCGCCGAGATGCGTAATCTTCCGAAGGGGATCGACCAGCGATCGGCGTGCCGTCATCCAGATTGGACCGGTCCTGACGACCTCGAGATCAAAATACTCGAGCTGCGCGAAATAACCGATTGGGAAAAGCCGATCTATGTCAAAGTTGGCGGCGCACGCCCCTACTATGACACCGCACTTGCTGTGAAGGCGGGGGCCGATGTCGTGGTGCTTGACGGCATGCAGGGCGGCACCGCAGCAACGCAGGATGTCTTCATCGAAAATGTCGGCATGCCAACGCTTGCCTGCATTCGCCCGGCCGTTCAAGCACTGCAAGATCTCGGCATGCATCGAAAGGTTCAACTGATTATCTCAGGTGGCATCCGATCCGGTGCCGATGTCGCCAAGGCACTCGCTCTTGGTGCAGACGCGGTGGCGATCGGCACCGCCGCCCTTGTCGCTCTCGGTGACAATGATCCCCGCTGGGAGGATGAGTATCAGAAGCTTAACTCGACTGCTGGTGCTTATGACGATTGGCACGAAGGCAAGGACCCGGCCGGGATCACCACCCAAGATCCTGAGTTGGCAATGCGCCTTGACCCTGTGGCTGCCGGCCGGCGGCTCGCCAACTACCTGAAGGTCATGACCCTTGAGGCGCAGACGGTGGCGCGTGCCTGCGGCAAAAACCACCTGCACAATCTCGAGCCGGAAGACCTTTGCGCGCTGACGATGGAGGCAGCAGCGATGGCACAGATCCCTCTGGCCGGCACAAACTGGTATCCTGGCAAGGCAGGCTTCTGACCGATCGCCAAACCGGTGGTCTGTGTTTGGGAGAGCGCGGACCAACCCACCTTAAAAGTGTCTTGTATTCATAAAAAGGGGAATAAAGTGACACTGGAACTGTCAAAGTTCGCTGCTGATAGAAGCATCAAATATTTCATGATAAGCTACACGGACTTGTTTGGTGCGCAACGCGCCAAACTGGTTCCGGCCGAAGCGATCGCAGGCATGCAAGAAGACGGGGCCGGATTTGCCGGTTTTGCCACATGGCTCGATCTCTCACCTGCCCATCCCGACCTGTTTGCCATTCCCGATGCCTCTTCTGTCATCCAGCTTCCGTGGAAAAAGGATGTCGCATGGGTCGCTGCCGACTGTGTCATGGAAGACAAGCCGGTTTGTCAGGCTCCTCGTGTCGTTTTGAAGCGTCTTGTCGCCGAGGCGGATAAATTGGGTCTTCGCGTCAAGACCGGCGTGGAACCGGAGTTTTTCCTGATCTCGCCGGACGGCTCCAGGATTTCCGACGAATTCGATACCGCCGAAAAGCCATGCTACGACCAGCAAGCCGTGATGCGCCGCTATGACGTCATCGCGGAAATATGCGACTACATGCTCGAACTCGGCTGGAAGCCCTATCAGAACGATCATGAAGACGCCAATGGTCAGTTCGAGATGAACTGGGAGTATGACGACGCCCTTCAGACCGCGGACAAGCACTCGTTCTTCAAGTTCATGGTCAAGTCCGTTGCGGAGAAGCACGGGTTGCGCGCCACCTTCATGCCCAAGCCCTTCAAGGGCCTGACCGGAAACGGATGCCATTGCCACATCTCCGTCTGGGATAACGAGGGCAGGACAAACGCCTTTGCCGACAAGGCAGCACCGTTTGGCCTGTCTGCCAAGGGCAAGACCTTCCTTGGCGGTATCATGAAGCACGCTTCGGCCCTGGCCGCGGTCACCAATCCGACGGTCAATTCCTACAAGCGCATCAATGCGCCCCGAACGATCTCGGGCGCGACCTGGGCGCCGAATACCGTCACTTGGACCGGCAACAACCGCACCCATATGGTACGCGTGCCCGGACCTGGGCGGTTTGAGCTCCGTCTCCCGGACGGTGCGGTCAATCCCTACCTTCTGCAGGCAATTATCATTGCCGCCGGGTTGAGCGGATTGAGGACCAATGCCGATCCGGGGCCGCACTACGACATCGACATGTACAGGGAAGGACACACAGTAACGGACGCCCCAAAGCTTCCGCTCAATCTGCTTGACGCATTGCGCGCCTATGAGAAGGACACCGAGCTCCAACAGGCGCTGGGAACCGAGTTCTCTGCGGCGTACCTCAAAATGAAGCACGGCGAGTGGAATACCTATTGTTCTCAGTTCACGTCGTGGGAGCACCAGACAACACTGGATATCTAAGGCAGTCAACGCAATCGGATGCCGGAGCGCGGATCTCGCGCTCCGATGGCTGCATGTGCCTGCAAACCTGGACTGCTGAACTGCGACCTGGCCCAACAAGGATCTTCACCGTGAAAAACATCGTTTTGACTGTCACCTGCAAATCCACGCGAGGGGTCGTTGCGGCAATCTCAGGCTATCTCTCCGGCAAAGGCTGCAACATCGTCGACAGTTCGCAGTTTGACGATTTGGACACAGGTAGGTTTTTCATGAGGATCAGCTTCATCTCCGAGGCTGGCGTGTCCGAAGAAGAGATCGTCAGGGACTTCGCGCCCGTCGCGGCTCCCTTCGCCATGGATTTCGAGTTTCATAATAGCGAGAAGCGTATGAAGGTCCTCCTGATGGTCTCTCGCTTCGGCCATTGTCTCAACGATCTGCTTTACCGTTGGAAAATTGGTGCCTTGCCGATCGATATCGTCGGTGTGGTCTCCAATCACTTCGAGTATCAGAAGGTTGTCGTCAATCATGACATCCCCTTCCACCACATCAAGGTGACCAAGGAAAACAAGCCGCAGGCCGAAGCCCAACTGCTCGACCTCGTCAAGCAGAGCGGAACGGAGCTCATCGTTCTGGCACGGTACATGCAGGTTCTCTCCGACAAACTCTGCAAGGAGATGTCGGGGAAGATCATCAATATCCACCATTCCTTTTTGCCGAGTTTCAAAGGTGCCAACCCCTACAAGCAAGCCTATGAGCGCGGGGTCAAGCTGATCGGTGCGACCGCGCACTACGTGACAGCCGACCTCGACGAGGGGCCGATCATCGAGCAGGACACGGCGCGGATTACCCATGCACAAAGTGCAGATGATTACGTTTCGATCGGCCGGGATGTCGAAAGTCAGGTGCTCGCGCGGGCAATCCATGCCCATATCCATCATCGCACCTTTGTCAACGGCAATCGAACGGTCGTATTTCCCGCGAGCCCAGGCAGCTACGCGTCGGAGCGCATGGGCTGAGCGATGGTTGAGATCATCGACGGCAAACAGGTGGCAGCATCCGTAATCGAAACGGTCAAGGCCGCGACATCTGCACTGGAAAAGCAAAGCGGCGTCAGGACCGGACTTGCCGTCATCATCGTCGGTGACGATCCGGCAAGCCATGCCTATGTGAGTTCCAAGAGCAAGATGGCGAAGGAATGCGGCTTCAAATCCGTCCAGCAGACGCTGCCGGTCGAAACCAAGCAGGAAGAGCTGGCGGCCCTGGTGGCGGC
>NZ_JBFTOF010000032.1:0-59910 GCF_056397845.1 Rhizobium sp. 05L419 | reverse complement strand
GCCATATTACTCAGAACTGGCGCGGTCGCCCGCTCGAAAGTCGCCTGGCAGTGGTCGAACTGATCGGAGCCACCACGACAAAGACCGGCCTCAAGGTCGAATGTGCCCTCGACACCCGCACCTACCACAAAGGCGTCAAGGTCTCCAATRCCCAGATGGCAAGCCTCGACATCACCGGCGACGCTTTCCATCCAGAGTGGAACTACACCATCACCCCAAGAAACACGTAGCGGTTATTCTGCGAACTGTCCTAAGTGAAGCTACACTCAGAAGAACCTTCCAGTGGGACGCAGCTCTCCGACCTCCACCTGCCCTCGGCGGGGCTTACTTTGAGGTCCACCCGACATTGACGTCCCCTTTACGCAATACCTTTTCTGCCGGATTAGGGCCGCCGTTGAATGCGGCCCCAGAAATCACAAGGGCGCCCAACCCGATCATCGGGCAGCGCCCTCGTCACCCACGATTCCCATAAAAATTATGAGGTTTGGGAAAGGCTATAATTGTCGCCTTTCAGTTTACAAATACAGGAAAATATAAACTTGACTGGCGGTTTGGCAAATGCCTATAATGTAAACCATGAGTAAAGAATTTTCAGGAAAGCTAAACAACCTGCAGCGCGAGCTACCCGAGGGGCTTGTCGTGGACTCGGCGTGGCTGAAGGCACGCGGCTACTCCGCGCAGTTGTGCCGCAAGTACGTCACAAATGGCTGGCTGGAGCGATTGACGCACGGCGTCTATCGCAAGCCCGGCGGCAAACTCCTATGGGAGCACGTCGTCATATCGCTGCAAACCCTGCTCATGAAGCCGCTCCTGGTCGGCGGCGGCACGGCGCTGTCGCTTCACGGCTTCTCCCATTACCTCAGACGGGAGGAGAAAGAGGTCCACCTATACGGTCCGGAGGACGCGCCCACCTGGCTCAACAAGTTGCCGCTGCAGATCGCATTCGTCTCTCACAATAGCGGCGCGCTGTTTCGCAATGAACCGATCCATTTCGGGCTGACAAGTCTTGGCTGGAATCTGAAAGACAGCAGCCGAGTCAGCGACGAAAGCCCGCATGGCGGGTCGTTCCGCGTCATGCCGTGGGGGCAGTGGGACTGGCCGCTGACGCTATCAACCCCCGAGCGGGCCGTCCTTGAAATGCTGGATGGACTGCCCGCACACGAGAGTTTCGATCAAGCCGACAAGATCATGGAAGGTCTCACGACCCTCAGCCCCCGGCGGCTGCAGAAACTGCTGCTTGATTGCAAGAGCATCAAGGTCAAGCGCCTGTTCTTCTTCTTCGCGGACCGCCATGACCATCCGTGGCGCAAGCACCTCGACAAGGACGCCGTCAATCTGGGAACCGGCAAGCGGATGCTCGTGCCGGGCGGCCGCCTTGACCCCACCTACCTGATCACCGTGCCGGAGGAATTATATGCCGGTCAATGAGCGGTACAGGGATCAGGTCACATTGTTGGTCCATACCATTCCGGCCGTGGCGGAAGAGAAGGACTTCGCCCTTAAGGGCGGCACCGCCATCAATCTCTTCGTGCGCGACATGCCGCGCTTGTCGGTCGATATCGACCTGACTTTCCTGCCCGTCATGCCGCGTGAAGAATCGCTGGCCGCCATCGAAGCCGCGCTGCTGCGGATCAAGAAGAGCATCGAGACAAGCATCATGGGCGCCCGCGCCCATGAAAGCCGGCAGGGCGACGGCAGCCTCACCCGTCTCGTCGTCCAGCAGGGGCGTACACAGATCAAGATCGAGGTCACGCCCGTGCTGCGCGGATGCGTCTTTGCACCTGAAGCGCGGCCCGTATCGCCGGCTGTCGAGGACGCGTTCGGCTTCGCGGAGATGCAAGTCGTATCCCTCGCCGATCTATATGCGGGAAAGATCATGGCGGCCCTCGACCGGCAGCATCCGCGCGATCTCTTCGATATCAGGGATTTGCTGGCCAACGAGGGGATCAGCGACGAGCTTCGTCAGGCCTTCATCGTATATCTGATCAGCCACGGGCGGCCCATTGGCGAGGTGATCACGTCAGCGCAGAAGCACATCGCGGTGGAGTACGAGAAGAACTTCGACGGCATGACGGAGGTCGCGGTCCCGCTGGAAGAACTTTATGCGGCGCGGGCGCAACTGATTGAAATCCTGATCGGCGGCATGCCGCATGAGCACCGGGAGTTCCTGGTCGGGTTTAAAAAGGGAGAGCCAGATTGGGACAAGCTCGGCGTCGCGGGCGCGAATGAACTACCGGCGGTGAAATTCAAGCAGATGAATCTCGAAAAGCTCGGTGACAAGACACGCGCGGCGCTGGCCGCGAAGCTCGCCGATATATTAGGACTGAAAGACAAGTAGGATCGTATGCTGCAGGTCATCACTGATAAATTCTTCAGGGACGTGGGGTGAAAGTGCCAGCCACTAAACAAGACCGCCATGAAGCGGAGTCCCAACCGCCGGCGGTCATCGACGCTGCCCAGCTCGGGCGCATTGAAAGCGTTCACCGGGGTTTTCTGTATCAGCACCTCTACGCGGTCGCTTGCTTGTTGCTAGCTCAGCGAGCCGGTGCCTCGGCTATTGTCGTTGAACACGATGAAGACCTGGAGATCGTTCTCCCGGACAGACGCATCTATGTGCAGGTCAAGACGCGAAACGGCGTTCTCACGCACTCTGATATCAAGGGGGCACTGGAACGCTTTGACGTTCTGAGAACCGAGCATTCAAAAGACCGCCGCACCGGCACGGCCAGTTTCGTCATCGCGGCCAACGCCGCGCCAGGGCCGACCCTGCTCGCGGCGACAAAGGCGGGGGACTGGCCCGCCGACGTGGCCCCGACGGCCAGATCGCGTTCGATCCCCTCCGTAGTGACCTCCCTTTTCGGCCCTGCCATGATCCCTGTTGTCATGATCACGAGGTCGAACTTTTCCGCGGGGAGTTCCTCGGCAACACGTTGCCTCCGCCATGAGGCTGAGATCGGCCTTTTTTGAAGCGAATATTCGAGGCCTTCTCGTCCTTGAAAGTCTGGCCGACGACCAGCACATTGGCGCCTCGCCTTGCTAAGTCCTGAGTGAATGAGCGGCCGATGCCGCCCGTTCCGCCGATGATCGCTATTTCCATTCCCTTCAGGTCAAGCGTGGTTGGATCTCGATGATGCCAGGCTATGGTAGTGCCCCCGCTTCATCAGACAGCTTCCCTCGTTGCATCGGCTTCCGGAAGGAACGGATAGTCGGTATGGCCCATCTCCGTGCCACCGAAAAAAGTTGCACGGTCAGCTTCATTCAGCGCGGCCCCGATCTTGAGGCGCTCGACGAAGTCCGGGTTTGCAAGGACCATCTGACCATAAGCCTCGAGATCGGCCAGGCCGATGGCGATGTCGGAACCGATCTGGTCACGGGGACGACCTGGTCTRTTGATAATCAAGGTCCGGTTCCAGAGCTTGCGGATATCTGCGAGAAGCTCGTCGTTGCCGGCGTGCATAATATGAACGTAAGCGAGTCCAAGCTTGTCCAACTCACCGACGAGGAGGCGATAGAGATCCGGGCCTTCGTCCCCCTCGTCGATACCCCACATTGTGATACCGGGAGACACCCTGATCGCGGTGCGTTCAGCGCCGATCTCGTCGGCGACAGCCTTGGCGACCTCCACAGCGAAGCGAGCCCGGTTCTCGATGGAGCCGCCATACTCGTCATTCCGCGCATTCGAACTCCGCGCGATGAACTGGTGAACGAGATACCCGTTGGCACCATGGATTTCGACGCCGTCTGCGCCAGCTTMAATCGCGCGACGAGCGGAGAACGCGAAGTCTCGGATCGTCTGGCGAACTTCTTCCGTCGAAAGGGCACGCGGGGTCGGAATGTCTTGTATACCCTTCGCAGTGAACATCGGTGCTCCGGGCGCGACGGCAGAAGGCGCTACAGCCTGGCGGTGATGCGGCGTGTTGTCGGGATGGGACATGCGACCCGCGTGCATGAGCTGGAAGAAGATTCGGCCGCCCTTTTCGTGGACCGCAGTGGTCACCTTCCTCCAACCGTCCACATGAGCATCCGTGTAGATGCCGGGTGTCGTGAGGTAGCCCTGCCCGTCATCGGACGGCTGAGTGCCTTCGGTAACGATCAGGCCGACGCTGGCGCGCTGCGCATAGTATTCCGCCGCGAGATCGCCCGGCGTGCCGTCCGGTTTCGCCCGAGAACGCGTCATCGGCGCCATGACAAGACGGTTGCGGAGCACGAGGTGGCCGAGAGTGGCGTGATTGAAGATGCTGTTCATCAGCTTAATCCTTGTTTCTTTATGCAAGGAATATGGACTTGCGCAGCACGCGGGATAACCATAGGAAAATGGAAATGATTATCCCATCAGTGGAGCAATAACTTGGACTACCTGAATGACATGGCGCTCTTCGTCGAGGTGGTGAAAACGCGCAGCTTCCGCCGCGCCGCCGATGCTCTCGGCATTCCGAACTCCACCTTGTCGCGTCGCGTCAGCATGCTGGAAGAAGGGATCGGCCTACGGCTGCTCAATAGGACGACGCGCAGGATCGAGCTGACGGAGGCGGGACAGCTATACTACGAGCGGTGCCGCCGCATCGTGGACGAAGCGCGGATTGCCTACGAGGAACTCGGCGGAATGGTTGCTCAACCAACCGGGGTCTTGAAGGTTTCAATTGCGGTGGACTTTGCGACTGCGTATGTCGCACCGCTCCTCCCGGAGTTTGCTTCTAGGTACCCTGGCATCAGCTTTGATCTCGACCTTACGCCGCGCAACGTCGACTTGGTGGGCGAGCCATTCGACCTGGCGATCAGAATGGCGATTCCGGAAAGCCCGACCCTTGTCAGTCGCGTCATCACCCGCCTCAGTGCGCAGTTCTATGCGGCTCCGAGCTACATCGAGAGCAATGGTGAGCCTGCTCATCCGGACGACCTCGAAAGGCATCAATGTCTGACGATGCCCACCATGACGACGTGGACCTCGCAATCCGCTGGCCGGACGGCGAGCGCGGCGGTTGGAAGCCGATTTAGGATGAACAGCGTCGCTATGATCCGTCAGCTCTCGGTTCTCGGTATGGGGATCGCTTTTCTCCCCGAACGGATAGTCGCCGATGACCTCAAGGCCGGTCGGTTGCAACACATTCTCCCCAATTGGCAGGGCGCGCCACAGGCGATCCATGCTGTAACGGAAACCAAACTCCTACCCGCCAAGACCCAGCGTTTCATCGAGTTCCTCAAGGATCGGCTCCGCGACATCTAGCGCCTGCAGAGAAAGGCGCGGACCAACCCATCCGGATCGAAGCAGCGAACTCGATGAAACGCTGCTTCTCAAGACGGAACTCAAAATCAAGTCGCGAGCGGAGATAGCGGTTGATAGCAGCCGCCACGGGAACGAGCGCCGTGCAGTCCCGAGCGGATTTTCTAGGCCGCTTTAGCAGTCTACGAAGTCATAGCGCCTTGGCATAGGGATAGATCAGTTGGCCCGACGCCATTTCGCCAGATGAGACGACGACCTGCTTCGAGCCGTCTTTGAACTGATCGGGATCGTGGCCCTCGATGCCTTGGAACTGAACCTGCAGAACGCGCGGATGCGTCCATTCGCCGTTCTTGCCGAATTTGACCTCACCCATGACCGTGTTGAAGGTCGTCTCCCGTGCGAAGGCCGACAGGGCGGCGTCATCAAGCCCGCCGGTGGCTTCGACCGCCTTGGCGACCACCTGCATCTGGGCGTAGGCCAGCGGCGCCATATAATGCCCCAGGAGATCGATGCCGGCGTCGGTCGCGCGGCCCCGGTAGGTGCTCAAAAACTCCTCCACACCCGGGAACATCATCTTGGAGACCGGGACCCAATATTCGTAGTTCACGAAGCCGTTGAGCAGCGGGCCGAGCGTGGTTTTCACCGACGTGTTCTGTGGCCCGATCATGCCAGCGCCGACCATCTTCGGGCGGAAGGGGTGAGCGTGGATGGCACGCACGAGGCCGACCGAGTCATCGAGGTAGGAGCAGAGAAACAGCAGGTCGCAGTTGCTTTCGGCGACTGCGTCGATGACAGGCGCGAAATTCTCAGTCGTCAGCGGATAGAGCTCCTCATGGACGATCCGGAAGCCGTACTTCTCGGCACTGGCCTTGGCGCCAAGAACAGGATTGCGCGAGAATTCGGCGTCGGCCGATACGAGCGCCACGGTCTCGTGCCGCGGCCTCTGCTCTACGGCGAGCGCGAAGAATCCTTCGGTGAGCGCGGCGTTCGGGTCCGGCCCGGTTGGGATCATCGCAAAATAGTTCGGGTAAGCGAGCGTATTGTTGACGCCCAGGCCCATCAGCCCGACGAAAAAGCGCTGTCGTTCCATGATCAACGGCATCGCCGGCAAAACGGTGTTGGTGCCATAGCCACCGATGACGAGATCGACCTTGTCCTCGTCGATCAACCGTTTGTAGAGGCCTGGAACGCGCAACGCGTCCGCCTGATCGTCATAGCAGACGAATTCGACGGGACGGCCGAGCAGGCCGCCCCGGTCGTTCATGTCTTCCCGCCAGATGTCATGGGCGAGCCGCGCTGATTGGCTGTTGCCCGCGAGCGGGCCCGTCAGCGAAAGGCAATAGCCGATACGGATAGGCGCGGTCGCGGACGGCATGATCAGGCGCCCGCTTTGGCGTGGGCACCAAGAAGCTGCAGTTCCCAGGCTAGGGCCACACCGGCGGCCCCGCCGTGTTCGAGAACAACACGGGCGACACCGGCGGCCGTCTCTTCGCGCGCCCAGTCACGCTGCCATTCGCCCAGCACGGCCATCCAGTTGATCGGCACCGCGCCGGCCTGAACCATGCGACGCACGGCCATGTCATGCGCTTCGGCCGAGACGCCACCCGATGCGTCGGTAACGATGAACACCTCATAGCCCTCACCGAGCGCCTGGATCGCGGGCATGGCGAGGCAGATCTCCGTGTAGAGGGCGGCCAGCACGAGTTGCTTGCGTCCGCTCTTCTTGACGATGTCGGTGACGTTCGGATCTTCCCAGGTGTTGATGAAGGTGCGGTTGATCGGCTTCTGGTCGGGGAAGACGTCGAGCAGGCCCTTGATGATGTAGCCGCCGCGCTCCTCGATCACCGAGGTCAGGATGGTCGGCACGTTGAACACCTTCGCCGTCTTGGCCAGGCCGATGACGTTATTCACGATCATCGTTGGCTCATGGCTGTTCAGATTGGTGAACTGATACGGCTGATGGTCGATCAGCACGAGGATGCTGTCTTCGGGACGCAGCAGGCCTTCAAGACCGATTTTGGGCATGGGAAACTCCTTAGAAGCGCTGAGTACGGCTCAGGCGGTGGGTTCGAGAAAGACGTAGAGAGAATGAATGCGCCCGTCCTGGAAGTGAGCGATGTCCATGCCGGTGACGGCCGCCGGGCCGTTCGGCGGTCCGGCCTGCCAGTGCAGCCGGCCGATACCGTGGTGGCCGAGAGCGGGGCCGAGCGCGGCGAAGGCAAAGTCTGGCGGCAGACTGGCGAGCAGCGCCGTCACGGCCACGGAGATCGCAGCGTGCCCGGTGACGGACGTTTCCGGCTCGTAGAGCACGGCGTCCTCGGCATAGAGTTCGCCAATCGCCGCGATCCATCGCTCGGCATCGCGCTCGCCGAATACACGCGAGAGATTGGCCTGCATGAGACGCTGGTAATCGATGGAATCTCCCGATGCGTTGGACATTGCAGTGGCCTTGCTTTGGGGTTGGGTGCCTTGGCGGAGACAATAGGGCGCCAGATCGGTTCCGATTAGTCATTGATAACTTGAACAATCTTCAACTGTTCGTTTAAGATCGGCGCATGGAAACACTGGCCAACCTGGAATCCCTCATCCGTAGCGCCGAGTGCGGCAGCTTTTCCGCGGCGGCTCGGCGGCTCGGCGTGACACCTGCCGCAGTCAGCCGCAACGTGGCCATGCTGGAACGCAACCTGGGCGTTCGCTTGTTTCAGCGCAGCAGCCGCAGCCTGTCCCTGACCGAGGACGGCGAGCGTTTCCTGGCGTCGGTCACTGACGGCGTGGAGTCTATCCGGTCGGCCATTGCCAACGTCACGACGCACTCCGGTAAGCCCGCCGGCGTGCTGAAGGTGAGCATGGCTTTGACCTTCGGCCTGGACCATGTATTGCCGTTGCTGCCGGCCTTCATGGAGCGCTATCCCGATGTTCAGTTGGACTGGAGCTTCGAGAACCGCCAGGTCGATTTGATCGGCGAGGGTTTCGACGCCGCCATCGGCGGCGGCATGGAACTGGCGCCCGGCGTGGTGGCACGGCGATTGGCTCCGCTGCATGTCATCGCCGTGGCTTCGCCGGAATACATGCAAGGCCACCAACCGCCGCGGCAACCTCACGAACTGGCTATGCTCGATGGACTCTCCATGCGCTCGGCTCACACCGGTCGCGTGCGCGTCTGGAGGATGCGCAACCGCGAAGGCGTCGAAACGACGCTGGAACACAAAGCGCGCATGGTGGCCAACGATCCCGAGGCGATATGCCGTGCGGCCTTGATGGGTTTGGGAGTGGCAATGATCGCCGTACCATATGTGGAGCGGCATCTGGAAAGAGGTGCGCTGCTACGCCTGTTGCCAGATTGGCACGCTGACCTCGGCGCGATATCCCTCTATTTCACCAGTCAGAAACTGCTGCCCGCCAAGACCCGCGCCTTTGTCGACCATGTGACCGCCGCGTTCCGCGAACAGAACCTGGCGCGGCGATTTTCAGCGGAACGATGACCGAGCAGCTGCCTGTAGTAGCGCAATCTCCAATTCTGTCGCAACATTGGATACTGCGGACCACTATCGGACGCGGAATCATAGTGCTCCAGCAGAAACGTAGTTCTCAGTTTCATCAACGCTGGGGCGCCAAAATTTACGCATGTCCATTGTCCATACCGAAGACATAGGTAACAGAGCGTTCCTAATACATGGGTGACAACCTCGTGTGGCGCGGCGCAACCTTCTGGACAGATCGGCGTCAGCTTTCGGACACCAGAACGGAATTCTACCCAGTGTGTATCGGAGCTCCCACGTCGGAAGATTTGAACGCCGGACTGGAAGTACTGAGCACACTTCTTGCTGACCGGCAGCCACGCTTCTTTTAGCTCTTGAGGATCGATTCCGGAACGAGTGATCGTTGAACGGCAGCTGTTGGCGCGATCAGGCGGAGGCGTTCGTCTGGAGTCGGCCCGAAGCGGTCGACTGCCGAAAAACKAGAAGTACTTGGTTGTGATTTCACCCGCAACGCTCGTTGCGATCAATGGTTACGATCCGGTCGCCTATTTCCTAGATAACCGGGCGATCAAGGGGTCGGAGAAGTAGAACAAAGCCTCGATCAGATGGTCCCGAAGGATGCCCAAAACCGGCATCGGTACGCGCGCGTCGCCGGCTGCGGCCGCTACGAGATTCAAGTCCTTCAGAGCAAGGGGCGCGGCGAAACCAGCTGGGCGAATACGCTCGTCGACCAGAATTTGACCGTAGATCTGAGGATCGAGTTCCGGAACGAGTGATCGTTGAATGTCCGCTGTTGGCGGATCGACCGACGCATTCGTCCACATATCGGCTGTTCAGCATTCGGGTCTCTCCGGATTGAAGGAAGGCCAGAAGGTCAGCTACGAGATCGTTCAGGATCGGCGGTCAGGAAAGTCTTCTGCTGAAAAACTGAAGGTCCTTTAGACGAACGGACGTGGTCCGGGATCTTCAAACGGCCGACGTCTTCCACGGGGATGCCGTCACGTCCGCGCAAAAGAAGCGCGCCCGTTCCAATATCGCCCTTGTTCGAGCGCATCGTCTTCGCCCGAAACGAGGGGTGGGCTCCCGTGTCTTGGGGCCAATCGCCAGATCGCGTCGGCCGTTGTTGTCGTCTTCCTTGCAGCCGTCGCGCTTCACACGCTCTTCCATGGCTAGAAGCGACGTGACCGCGATATCGTGGAATTTTACGAAAAATTTAGGTTAATTTTATCGATATCAATCTGCTTGTTTCGATCTGAAAAAAGAAAGCTACAACTTTCACTGGCATGTCCCTGGCGTGCCCAAATCCCTTCAGACAGAACCACGGATCGTCGCAATGAACATTATTGCCAATTCGGATTCCGCATTTTTTCCCTCGGCACGAAGTCTCTCATCTCAAACCACGGAGAAGGTGCGGTCCAGGGCGGTTGGCCCCGATGTCCTGCGATCTTTGGCAATCCTTCTCGTCATGCTCGTGCATCTCCCTGTCGAGGCGACGCCGTCCATGCTCGTCGGCGTCCGCAACTATGCATGGGTGGGCGTCGATATCTTCTTTGTTCTGAGCGGGTTTCTGATCGGAACCCAGCTCTTCAAAGAGGTCTCGCGGACGGGAGGGGTGGATCTGAAGTCCTTCTATCTCCGCCGCGCCTTCCGTATTTTCCCGGCATTTTTCGTTGTTCTCGGCCTCTACGCGATCTTCCCCGTGCTTCGAGACGCCCCGACGATGCAATCGGTCTGGAGCTTCGCGACCTTCACTGTGAACTTCGACTTCGATCCGCGCATAGGCCGAGCCTTCACGCAGGCATGGTCGCTGTGCGTCGAGGAGCATTTCTATCTGGTTTTGCCGCTGCTCGTATTGCTCTTGCATCGTCGGATCAGCATGGGTTGGACGCTTCTCATCGCGGCTTCAATGGTCGTTGCGGGAGTGATCCTTCGCTACACGATCTGGGAAGGCCAGGTCGGCGTACTCGTCGATGCCGGCAAGCTGAGAGATGCCTTCGCCGTCTATCTCAGGGACGTATACTACCCGACATACACACGCTTGGACGGACTGATGTTCGGCGTAGTCCTTGCTGCAGCGAGGTTTTTCAAGCCGGAACTGTGCAAGCGCTACGCGCCTCCGCGTGTGACACTCCCGATAGGTGTCGCTCTCGTCGCGATCGCCCTTGTCCTGTTCTCGATCCGTGGACCGCTTGAAGGAACCAATCTCTTTCTCGTGTTCCAGGCGCAGCTAGGTTCGGTGGCCGGGTTCCCTTTGATCTCGATCGGTATCGCGCTCGTTCTCGGCGCCATGCTCGACCTGGAACATGCTCTGAAACGATGGCCGGTTCCGGGTGTCGTAGTCGTCGCAACCTTGTCGTACAGCTTGTATCTGACCCATAAGTCGGCCTTCCATGTCGACAGGCTCGTCTTTGGGGAACAGAACCTTCAGGGCGGCGTCGGCTTCGTGGTCTATCTTGTCACTAGCTTCGCTGTGGCGGTTGTGCTGTGGTTCTGCGTTGAGAGGACCTTCCTTCTCTTTCGCGACCGCATTCTCTCTTCTGGCCGATGACTTGCATTCTTCCACTTCGGGACGAGAAAGCTCGGGGAGCCGGGCTGACGACAGCGGCCGCTCGTCTTGAATCCTTGATCGCATGGAACGACGGCAAGCTGCCGTCGAAAGGAGGATGGAAGGCGCTGGCGGGCGATATCGGCCCATCGCCGGAAGCGCTCTATCGGGAGCTGTCGAAGCGGCACAATTCCTATGTGCAGGACCGGACTTGACCTTCCCATGGTTGGAAGCCCCATATCGGAGCGGTCAATCTTTGGAGACCTCGATGTACGAATTCGAAATTCAGAACATGACCTGCGGCCATTGCGCCAGCACAGTCGAAAAAGCAATCAAAGCAGCCGATCCGGAAGCTTCCGCCAGCATCGATCTTGCGGCCAGGACTGCCAAGGTTGAAACGAAGGGCGATCCAGCCGCGATCAAAACTGCCATTGAGAAAGCGGGTTATCCATCCAATTTCAAACAAATTTGATTTCCGGAGCGGAGCCCCAGGTGAAACAGGTGGTTCCGCGCCGAAGTCCCAAACCGTCACCGGGGCGACTGATAGGTCTGCGGCGACCGACGATATGCTTCTTCGCAGCGCGACGAACAAAACCACCTCCCTGCAACGCGGCCCGTCGATAGGGTGAATATGGTGGCATGCATCTTACACACCGGATCGATCCAGGCCGGGTCAGCCGACGGAGCAAGCTCGATCTCGTAGAGAGGGACTTCCCCGGCTACCGATCTGAGCGCCACCATTCCAAGGCCGCGCACCAGGATGCCTCTGGCGACAGCCCCCTCGGCAATGGGCTGAGTGGCAAGCACGGGTGAGCGGTAGCCGTGGTTCCTTACGGCATGCCTGCAACAGCGTTCCGAGTATCTGGATCGCCGTATCGGGTTCAGGAAACGAGAGCATTGCCTCATCGCCGATCCATTTGATCGGGGGCTCGTAGCCGCTGAGGGCGTCGCGGACCATGCTCTCGAATACCTCAAGCACGTGAAGCGCGACTGCGTCGCCAGAAATGTCCGCAATCGCGCTGAATCCCGCAATGTCTATGAACGCAACGGTGGCCGGTGCCGAAACCGAATTCTGTCGACGCCACACATCGCTCTCCATCGCCACTCCTACTGGCGCTTGCGTCAGAGCATCGAGCGCTGGTTCCTCGACTGTAGAAAAAGGCTGGCACGTATTTCCGTACGCCGACACTCTAAACCGAAGGGTGGCGGGGCGACGCGCCTAGAAATGAAGACGGGACGCTCACTGGTGTTCACCTCCAAATCCTCTTGCGACCGCCTCTGCGTTGCCCTCGTACGCAGCCGGATCCTAGTGGCTGTCGCTCGCGTCCTGAAGAGAGCTTCTGAAATCGCCAGTAAGAGGCTCTTGACCTTCCCATCATGGGAAGGATTACTTATGTGTGCAGTTGAATGAAGGATCGTCCCATGACTGCCATATCACAGATCGAAAAATCGACCGCGCTGCCCATTCCGGCCGAGTTCGCCATCGAAGGAATGTCCTGTGCGTCGTGCGTCGCAAGGGTGGAACGGGCGATCAAGGCCGTTCCCGGCGTCGATACGGCGTCGGTGAACCTCGCGACCGAACGCGCGACGGTGACGTTCATGGACACGGTGGACGCGGCCGCCGTCCTGCAAGCCATCGAAGGCGCAGGCTACGAAGCCCGGATCGAAACGCTGGAGATGCTTGTCGAGGGCATGACCTGCGCCTCCTGCGTCTCGCGCGTCGAGCGAGATCTGAAAGCCGTACCGGGGGTGGTCGATGCCTCCGTCAATCTGGCGACCGAGAAGGCCACCATCCGCTACGCGGCGGGTACGGCGTCCGTCCGAACACTGGAGGACGCCATCCGCACGGCCGGATACGAGCCTAAATTCGAAAGCCGATCGGACAAGGCCGATGCCACCGATCGCCGCGACGTCGAGACGCGTTCGCTCGCGCTCCGTCTCGGCGTATCCGCCATTCTCACCCTGCCGCTGTTCGTGATCGAAATGGGCTCGCACTTCATACCGGGGGTCCACGAGTTCGTCATGGACACCGTTGGCATGCGCGAGAGCCTCTATCTGCAGTTCGGGCTGGCGACCGTCGTCCTGTTCGGACCTGGGCTGGCGTTCTTCCGGAAGGGCGTGCCCAATCTCCTGCGGCTTGCTCCCGACATGAACTCGCTCGTGGCGCTCGGAACTTCGGCTGCCTGGGCATACTCCGTCGTCGCGACATTCGCCCCCGCCGCGCTGCCTGCAGGAACCGTGAACGTCTATTACGAGGCAGCAGCCGTCATCGTGACCCTGATACTGCTCGGCCGCTACCTCGAAGCCCGCGCGAAGGGAAAGACGAGCCAGGCCATCAAGCGCCTGCTCGGCCTACAGGCCAAGATCGCCTTCGTGGAGCGGTCCGGGACATTCGTGGAGATCGATATCGACGAGGTCGTGGTCGGGGACGTGATCCGCATTCGTCCCGGCGAGAAGGTTCCGGTGGACGGCACGGTGGCTTCCGGAGCGTCCTACGTCGACGAGGCCATGATCACCGGCGAGCCCGTCCCCGTCTCGAAATCCATTGGCAGCGAGGTGGTCGGCGGCACGATCAACAAGACGGGTTCGTTCACGTTCCGCGCGACCAAGGTCGGCGCCGACACCGTGCTCGCCCAGATCGTCCGGATGGTCGAGGCCGCGCAAGGGTCCAAGCTGCCGATCCAGGCTCTGGTGGACAGGGTGACAGGCTGGTTCGTCCCCGCCGTCATCCTCGCCGCGCTGCTGACATTCGGCTCCTGGATGATCCTCGGCCCCTCCCCGGCGCTGAGCTTCGCACTGGTGAACGCCGTCGCCGTCCTGATCATCGCCTGCCCGTGCGCGATGGGCCTTGCGACGCCGACGTCGATCATGGTCGGCACGGGCCGTGCGGCAGAGCTCGGAATCCTGTTCCGCAAGGGCGAAGCGCTGCAGAGCCTACGCGAGGCCCGCATCGTCGCCCTGGACAAGACCGGAACGCTGACAAAGGGCAAGCCGGAGCTGACCGACTTCCGGGTCTCGGACGGCTTCCTGCGCGAGGACGTCCTCGCCTGGGTGGCAAGCCTCGAGGCGCTGTCGGAGCATCCGATCGCAGAAGCCATCGTCAAGGCCGCCAAGGCGGAGGGACTTGCGCTCGGCGACGTGGAGGGTTTCGAGGCGTCTCCAGGATATGGCGTGAAAGGAACCGTCGCAGGTCGATCGGTGCTCGTGGGCGCGGATCGGGCGCTGGTCCGCGAGGGCGTCTCCGTGGAAGGATTCGCCCCCGTCGCCGAGGAACTCTCCGGCAAGGGCAGATCGCCGCTCTATGTCGCCGTGGACGGCCGGCTTGCGGCGATCGTTGCAGTGTCGGATCCCGTCAAGGAAACGACGCCCGAGGCGATCAGGTCCCTGCATGCCCTGGGTCTCGAAGTGGCGATGATCACTGGAGACAACCGTCGCACCGCGGAGGCTGTCGCCGCCCAGCTCGGCATCGACCGGGTGATTGCGGAGGTGCGTCCAGAAGGCAAGGTGGAGGCCGTCAAACGGCTCCGCGAGGGCGGCAAGGTCGCGTTTGTCGGCGACGGCATCAACGACGCCCCGGCCCTCACGGAGGCAGACGTGGGACTTGCCGTGGGCACCGGCACCGACGTTGCCATCGAGAGCGCCGACGTCGTGCTGATGTCCGGAGACCTCACGGCGGTCGTTAGGGCCGTCGGGCTCAGTCGCGCGACCATCCGAAACATCAAGCAGAACCTGTTCTGGGCGTTCGTCTACAACGCCAGCCTCGTGCCCGTTGCGGCCGGCGGTCTATACCCGGTCAACGGCACGCTGCTTTCGCCGGTCTTCGCCGCCGGCGCAATGGCCATGTCGAGCGTGTTCGTCCTCGGCAACGCCCTTCGGCTTCGCCGTATCCAACCTTGAAGCAACAGGAGCGTCGCCGTAGCGGCGCGCCCTTCCGTATCGACAGGAGCACAGAATGAACATCGGAGAGGCAGCCAAGGCCAGCGGCGTATCGGCCAAGATGATCCGGTACTACGAGCAGATAAAGGTGATCGCGCCGGCGCATCGCACGGAATCGAGTTATCGCACCTACGGCGAAAACGACGTCCACACCCTGCGATTCATACGCAGAGCGCGGGACCTCGGTTTCTCCGTCGACCAGATGAAGACGCTGCTGGCTCTCTGGCGGGACAGGTCGAGAGCGAGCGCCGACGTGAAGAGCATCGCCCGCGAGCATATCGAGGAGCTCGAGCGCAAGGCGGCTGCGATCCACGCGATGACCGCCACGCTCAAGCAACTGGTCAAGCACTGCCACGGCGACGACCGGCCCGACTGCCCGATCATCGACGAGTTCGCCAATCCGGACGATGAAGTGCCGCCGCCCGCGATCACCCCCCGCTTCGGCCTCAACGGGCTGAAGACGGAGCACGGCGGACGATAGCCGCCTGGATCCAACCTTTCACAAGTCAGCTCCAGACCGTCCTTGTTAAAGGTTGCGCTCTAAGGCTTGAACAAGGCGAACAATCCCGGTCCTTAGGAGTCGTTCTCATTCCATCCTGAATTTTGCGTGGCATGTGGTGCAGGTCTGGAGCATGAGGTGGAAGGCATGTTCCGCCGGCATCGCCGACAGCTCCTGCTCGTTGCGGACGTGGGTGCCGAGCGGGCCGCCGCCCATGGGCTCTCCAGGCTTCATCCGCATGCCGGCGGACATCGGACCGGGGTTATTCTCCGCCGCGGCGTCCAGAGCGACGGCGTAGTCGCGCAGGTCGTTCGCGAACCGGTTGAACCTGTCGCGCTCCTCGAGGATGTTCGGCCTCGCCTTTGACTGCGGGCTGGCGGCCTCGGACGCAAAGTGTCCGGCGAGAACGCTCCCCGACCTGTCGCGGATGGTGTCGGCCGCCCACCTGAACTCGGCGGCCTTGTAGATCGCCGGATCCTTGAACATGCCCGAGATCGTCTTCGCCGCGGCGGCCATGGCCTTCATGTCCGCCTGCCGAAGGGCGACGACGTCCTCGGCGGCAGGCGTCGGGACCGCCGTCATCAAGACCGCGCCCATCAAGGCAAGTCGTCCAAACCTGTTCACGTAGGTGGTCTGTCTCATAAGCTTGCGTTCCGAACTCGGCTCCATTTCACTTGCCACGGATATCCGTTCTCATCTGGGCAGCAAGAGGGCGAATGCCCTCCTCGATCACACCGCCATCTTGCGGCAGCTCTCGGCGCAGCGGCGGTAGGCGTCGCCGCAGCTCTGCATGTCGCCGATCCGCTCGTCGTCAGCGACTTGCCGATGAGGAAGCGTTAACCGCCGCCGGCTAGTCTGCGCCTCTCGCGCGGAGAGGATCGATGAAAGGCGGCTATTCGCTGGCACAGATAGGACTTCACTGGCTGGTCGCCCTCCTGGTGCCGGTCCAGTATCTGACGGGCGGCAGCATCGAGAGAACCCACCACGCCGTCCACATGGGCATGACACCGTCGCACTGGGACGTCGTCCAGCATCACCTCCACAACTACACGGGAATGGCGGTCGGCCTGCTGATGGGCGTGCGGCTGGTTCTCCGAATACTTCAGCCGCGCCAGGCCGGCGCGCCCGGCACATGGACCGGACGGGCCGCCACGGCGCTGCATCACGCCTTCTACGCAGCGATCATCGGACAGGCCTGCATGGGATTCGTCGCAAGCTACTTCTGGTTCGGGATCGCGCCGTACCACGTCGTGGGGTCGAAAATCATCCTGGCGATGGTCGCGCTGCATCTCGCTGCGTCGGCCTGGCACACGCTAGTCTCCCGTGACGAGACGGTCGATCGGATGGTGTTCCCGCGCCGGAAGCGGTCAGCCCAAGAACGGTAAAGTGGCCAGCGTCAACACGACGTAGCGGCCCGTCTTGGCCACGAACACAAGGATCGTGAACGCAAGCAGCGGCTCCCTGAGCACTCCGGCGACAACCGTGAGAGCGTCTCCAAACACCGGCATCCAGGAAAGCAGCAAAAGGGCGTCTGGTGGCGCATGATCGCGGTGATGTCGGACGATCCGGACTTCGAATATCTGATCGTCGATTCCACCATCATCCGCGCCCATCAGCACGCCGCCGGCGCAAAAAAGGGGCTGAAGATCAGGCCCTTGGCCGCTCTCGAGGCGGCCTGAGCACCAAAATCCATATGGCTGTGCGTGGTCTCGGCTGCCCGGTCCGCTTCACACTTGCCGCGGGCCAGAAGGGCGATGCGCCGCAAGCCGATGCCCTGATCGAGGGCCTACCCGCCGACATCCTCATGGCCGACACCGCTTATGACAGCGATCGCCTGCGCAATGCCATCGCTGATAAAGGCGCTGTGGCGGTGATCCCCAATAATCCCTGCCGCGCTCAAAAATACCCACTGGACAAGGAGCTCTATGCCCAACGCCACCTGATCGAATGCTGCTTCTCCAAACTCAAGCAGTTCAGAAGAGTCGCAACGCGCTTCGAGAAAACGGCGAGAAACTACCTCGCCGTCGTCACCATCGCAGCAATCGTCCTATGGATCAGATAACAGTCCAGGCCATCTAGAGAGAAATAGCTTGGCCCACACCCAGGCGTTTGGCCTCGCGGTAAGCGAGGTCGGCTGCCACCATATCCTCCATGGCGACGCCCATGGCCTTGTAGATCGTGATCTGCTGATCAGACGTCCGACCTGATCGCTGCCCCAGCAACATCGCACCAAGATCGGTGCCTGCTTCGGGATCAATATTTACGAGTTCGCAGCAGCCCACGGGTGTTGGCGCGAACGAATCCCGCGTCTCAACAAAGAGGGTGCCGCGCGCCATCAAATCGATCGGAAGTTCGCCGCCGGGGGGGGCGACACCAACCGAGGACACGTGCGTTCCTGGTTGAACCCATTCTGCGGATATTGCGGGGACATAGGAGTGCGTCGCGAGGCACACAACATCTGAAGAGCGTATCGCCGCCTCGAGGTCCTCGACGGCAGTGATGCCTGAATGACGTGAAGCCAGCGCCTGCGCATCAGCAAAATCTCTAGAGAACACTCGAATTTCCTGGAAATCGCGAACGAGCGGCAACAGGTGAAGGTGCTGGCTAGCTTGAACGCCCGCGCCCACGACGGTCGCGACCTTGGCATTGCGCCTGGCGAGCTCTCGCACCGAGAGGACCGCTGAGCCAGACGTGCGTACGGCCGTAATGTAGGTACCATCCATAATGCAAACAGGCATCCCTGTTTCTGGATCGAAGAGGTGTATTGTTGCGAGGTGACTGGGGATGCCCCGGGCGATATTGCCTTCGAACACGTTGACCAGTTTTACGGTCAAATGCATTCCCTTCATCCAGGCCGGCATCGCCAACGAATAGCCCGCATTCGGAATATCGAGTTGTGGCCGCGCTGGATTGACGACACGACCGTCGGAGAGCGCTTTGAACCCGTCCGCTAGCGCGTCGAGCAGCTTGCGCAGGTCGATGCATGTTTTGACCTCCGCTTCGCTCAGCGAGAGAATCTTGATCTCACCTTTGGTGTGAGTGCTTAAGGCAGGTTGGGTTCTGTGCATGATGTTGCTTGCCTTCGTCTGGTTGGGGTTTAGTTGCTTTCCAACCGTATTGCGGCAAACGGCGCGGCGAAATATAGTCATTTCGACTTTTTTGCGTGATTATCGCGCATTCCAACCCAAGAAAGTGTGAATCAGAAATGAGTGACTTGGACCGTGTCGATCGGATGCTGCTCGGGCTATTGCAAGAAGATGGTCGCCGAACTGTTCTTGACCTCGCCGAACGCGTTGGATTGTCACCCACCGGCGCATCGCAGCGCATCAAGCGGCTTTTCAGTGAAGGCTTTATCCGCGCTGTGCGGGCTGTGCTCGAGCCTTCAAAGATCGGACGCGGCACGCTCGTCTTTATCGAGGTAAGGCTCGATCACACCGCGCCGCACGTCTTCGACCGCTTTGCAGAGGCTGTTGCGAAGGCACCCGAAATCATCGAATGTCATATGGTGATTGGTGGCTTCGACTACCTGGTCAAAGCACGAATAGCGGACATGGCGACGTTTCAGGAATTCCTGCAGCGGGTCATTCTGCCGCTTCCTGGCGTCAGAGAAACCCACAGTTACGCATCAATCGGTGATGTGAAGCCTGACGCATTGTTGCCGCTTTGACACCTCCGATTTCCCGGACCGGTTGAGACTGGAAATTCCAGTCTAGACGGAGTTTTCGGCATGAAAAAAGTCGAAGTTCACGGAGGTGCAGATCGCTTTCATTCTGCGGCAAACCGGGGAGCGAACGCCGGTTCCCGTGGTCTGTCGGTAGTCGCGCGTCGCCGCCATCGTCTTATCGATCAGACAAGTGTCCACGCCACCTAGCTGTGCACAACGCGATGTTCGCGCCACATAAAGGACTCGAACATCGACGAGACATAGGTCCTAGTTGAAATCGGGCTGCTTTGCATGTAGCTCGTTGGGAATGGGCAAGATGTACCGAATCACAGTGAGCAGGCTGCTCGTGATGATGCGGCTGGTGATCATCGTATCACTGGCGGGGTACTCGCTGTCGAACGCCAACGCCGCGATGCACGGCTCCTCTTTCCCCGACCTGAAGGCCGTCGTCTCGGACGTGACACCGTCTCATGAAGGCCACGACATGACGCAGGCGGCCCATCACGGCCGCTCGCATGGCGACGCATCCCACGATGACGATGGTGCGTCGAAGCTCGTCAAGCAGGAATGCTGCAAGGACTTCTGCGGCGGCTTTGGCATCATTTGTGCAAGCCCCGACGTCGGCGGACCCGTCGTGACCTCGATCCGGCAGTTCGTCGACGACCGGACGACCCTTGGCGAACTGCCGACCCTCGACCGTCCCCCGAATATCTGAATAGAGACGCGCCCGCTTGATCGGGTCCAGTCGGCCGCCTGCCTTTTAGGCGAGCGCCCGTAGGCTATCTCTTATTCGGAAATTTCATAATGAAACCCTCGCTTTTCGTGGTGGGGCTGCCGCTTGTTATCGGCGGCTGCGCATCCACGCTTCCTCCCGATGTGGTGGCGTCCGCCGCCGCAGTCGAACAGCCGTTCGCGCGCCCGGCCGCATACCGCTCGCCGATTGCGGGCTATGTCGCCAGGCAGCCCGTCGATCCCAAGCCATGGCGCAGACAGAACGATCTGCAGTCGCCGGCGGATGGAGACGCCTCGTGATCGACCCCAAAAAACTGATGGCCGTGCTGGCATTCCCGCTGGTGCTGAGCGGCTGCGTCACAGGCGCCGAGTATTCCGGCAAGGAGGCGGGCTTCACCTCCGTCTCAAACAAGACTGCCACCGTCACTGCGAAGCAGACCGTCTGGATCCAGAATAAGAACCAGGCCCGGTCGGCCGCCGCGCAGGTCAGAAGCCTGCTCGCGCGAAAGAAGACCCTCGACGCCGAGACGGCCGTCCAGATCGCCTTGCTCAACAACAGGGGCCTCCAGGCGGCCTACGCCGATCTTGGCGACAGCGCCGCCGACGCCTGGCAGTCGACGATGTTCATCAACCCGACCGTCTCCATCGGCACGACGGGCATGGGGACGCCGGAACTGGAGGCGTTCAAGACCATCGAGGGGATGATCACGACGAACATTCTGGCGCTCGCGACGAGGAACCGGGACATAGCGATCGCCGACACCCGCTTCCGGCAGGCACAGTTGACCGCTGCCGTGAAGACGCTTCAGGTCGCCGCCGACACGCGGCGTGCCTGGATAGGGGCGGTGGCGGCCTGGGAGAACGTCGGGCAGCTCCAGCGCGCCCAGGCAACGGCGGACGCCGCTTCCGAGCTCGCGGAGAAGCTGGGCGAGACCGGCGCGATGACCAAGGGCGCCCAGGCCCGCGAACATGTGTTCGTCGCCGAACTTGCCGGAGAGACCGCCAAGGCCCGCCTGGCGGCACGTCTCGCCAAGGAGGAATTGACGCGGCTCATGGGCCTCTGGGGTTCCGACCTGGACTACCAGGTTCAAAACAGTCTGCCGCCGCTACCCAAGTCCGTCGCCAGACGCGACACCATCGAGGCAGAAGCACTCCGAAACCGGATAGACCTAGAGGTGGCGAAGCTCGAACTCGAAGCCACTGCCAAGTCGTATGGTCTGACCGAGGCGACCCGCTATGTCACCGACCTCGAAATCCTGACCGGTTTCGAAACGGAACGGGAAATCGAGGACGACGAGAAGAAGACTAGGACGACTGCCCAGGTCGAACTGGAGTTCGCGATCCCGATCTTCGACACCGGCAAGGCCCGGATGCGCAAGGCCGAAGCGGCCTACATGCGTGCGGCAAACCTGCTGGCGGAAAAGGCCGTCAACGTCCGGTCGCAGGCCCGGTCCGCTTACGAGGCATACCGCTCGAATTACGACATCGCGCGGCACTACCGAAACGACGTCGTGCCGCTTCGCACCAAGGTCGAGGAGGAGTCCCTGCTGACCTACAACGGCATGATCTCGAACACCTTCGAGCTGCTGACCGACACCCGCGACAAGATCAACTCCATCCTGCTCTCCGTCAACGCGAAGCGCGACTTCTGGCTGGCCGAAGCCAACCTCGCGCCTGCGATCTACGGCGGCGGCGCGACGAACGCGTCGGCAGAGACCGAGGTCACCGCTGCTTCCGAAAGCAGCGGTGGCGGCGGCCATTGAGAAAGGACATCACAATGTTCAACAGACGACAACTGTTCGGTGCGAGCGCGGCCCTTCTTGCGGCCGGAGCCTGGACGAAGACGTCGGCGATGGGCCTGCCCGACGCCCCGACAATGGAATCGGCCGACATGCAGCCGCCCCTCCACCCGACCTCCGGTCCGGACTACCAGCCGGTCGTCACCTTGAACGGCTGGACCTTGCCCCACAGGATGAACAACGGCGTCAAGGAGTTTCATCTGGTCGCCGAGCCGGTCGAGCGCGAGATGGCCGACGGCATGACAGCCTACTTGTGGGGTTACAACGGCCAGTCTCCGGGTCCGACGATCGAGGCGGTCGAAGGCGACCGCGTCCGCATCTTCGTCACCAACAAGCTGCCGGAGCACACGACGATCCACTGGCACGGCATGCTCGTGCCGTCGGGCATGGACGGCGTCGGCGGGCTGACGCAGCCGCACATTCCGGTCGGCAAGACCTATGTCTACGAGTTCGACCTCGTGAAGTCCGGCACCTTCATGTACCACCCGCATTCCGACGAGATGGTGCAGATGGCCATGGGCATGATGGGCTTCTTCGTCGTCCATCCCAAGGACCCGAAGTTCATGCGCGTCGACCGCGACTTCGTCTTCCTGCTCAACGCCTACGACATCGATCCCGGCTCCTACGTGCCGCGCATCATGGAGATGACCGACTTCAACATGTGGTGCTGGAATAGCCGCGTGTTTCCGGACATCAGCCCCCTCGTCGTTTCCAAGAACGACAGGGTGCGGGTGCGGGTCGGCAACCTGACGATGACGAACCATCCGATCCACATGCATGGCTACGACTTCGAGGTGACATGCACGGACGGCGGCTGGGTCCGGCCGGAGGCGCGGTGGCCGGAGGTGAGCATCGACATCCCGGTCGGCGCGATGCGCGCCTACGAGTTCGACGCCAAGTACCTCGGTGACTGGGCGATCCACTGCCACAAGTCGCACCACACGATGAACGCCATGGGTCACGACATCCCGACCTTCATCGGGGCGGACAAGTCGAAGGTCGCCGACAAGATCAGGAAGCTGCAGCCGGAATACATGCCCATGGGCACCAAGGGCATGGCAGATATGGGCGAAATGGAAATGCCCATCCCCGAAAACACCGTCCCGATGATGACCGGCTGGGGCCCGCACGGCCCGATCGAGATGGGCGGCATGTTCTCGGTCGTGAAGGTCCGCGAGGGCATCTCGGCGGACGACTACTCCGATCCGGGCTGGTACGAAAACCCGCCCGGAACGCAGGCCTGGGAGTGGGCCGGCGAGCTGCCGGACGCGACCAAGGCCAAAGACGCGAAGACGCAAATCACCCCCAGGCCGACAAACGGCTGAGGCTCAATCTCCCACATCAAAAGGATCTACGCATGAAGAACTATGTACTGGCACTGGCGCTCGTCGCACTCGCAACCCCGGCGCTCGCTTCCGGCAATCACGCTGGCGGCCATGGTGAGAAGATGGCCATCGGAGAACCCGGCGACAAGGCCAAGGCGACACAGACGATCCGCGTCACGATGAAGGAAACCGACGACGGCAAGATGATCTTCACGCCCGCCGTCTTCAACGTCCGCAAGGGGCAGACGGTCAAGATCGCGATCAAGAATGCCGGAACCGTCGACCACGAGTTCGTGCTCGATCAGGAAGACAAGATCCTGGAACACAAGAAGGTCATGGAGAAGTTCCCGGAGATGGAACACGCCGACCCCAACTCGATCCGGCTTCCGGCCGGCCAATCCGGCGAGATCGTCTGGAAGTTCACCACCGACGGCGAGTTCAAGTTCGCCTGCCTGATCCCGGGCCACTACGAGGCCGGCATGCACGGCGACGTCAACGTCAACGTCGCCGGGAAGTAACCACAATCAAAGGAGCCACAAGCATGAAAACTGCAATGATCAAAATCGGCGTAGCCGCCCTTCTTTCGGCCAGCGCGGCCTTCGGTGCGTTCGCTGAGGAATTCACCAAGGGCGTCGTCAACAAGGTCGACGCCAAGGCGAAGAAGGTCACCATCAAGCATGAGGACCTGAAGAACCTCGACATGCCTGCAATGACGATGGTGTTCCGCGTCGACAACCCGGCTCTGCTCGAAAAGCTGAAGGAAGGTTCGAGCATCGAATTCGTTGCCGAACGCGTGAATGGCAAGCTGACCGTCACCGAAGTAAAATAGCGGACTCCTGGCCGCCCGGATCCATCCGGGCGGCCAGGACATCGAGGAGTTGAGACGATGCACAGGAGAAGCTTCATCGCAATGGCGGCATCCGCGCTCGCGTTGCTAGGCGGAGGGGCACGCGCCGCCACGCCGGTCAAGATGACGGTCTACAAGGATCCGAACTGCGGCTGCTGTCATGAATGGTCGAAGGCGATGGCCTCGGCAGGATTTTCCGTCGACGCCCGCGACACCGACGACCTAGCCGCGGTCAAGGCGCGGCTGGGCGTGCCTGCCGACTTGGAGGGATGCCACACCGCCGTCATCGAGGAATACTACCTCGAGGGACACGTGCCGCTCGAGGCTGTCCAGCGCCTGCTACAGGAGCGGCCGCCGGTCCGGGGGCTGGCCGTGCCGGGCATGCCGTCCGGCTCGCTGGGAATGGGTGACGACCCGCAGGCATCCTATGACGTCTATGCGATCCCCTCGGGGACCGGCGCGCCATACGTGTTCATGGAGGTCCGCCCCCGGAAGGGCTGACGCCTCGATCGACCAAGCCATGTCGTACGACCGCTCAGGAAACTGGAGTGTTGCAGAGCGCTGCCCAGAGATCGTGCTTCCAGTCGGTTCCCGGCCGCGCCGACACGTCGATCGCATAGTCGGCGGAATTGATCCGGACCATGGCGGGCGAAACGCAGCGCACGCTCGCCTGGTGTCTACCTCCGTCCCGATAAAGCACAGTCCCGCCACCGTCGAACTCTGACAGCGTGATGACGACGTCGAAATCGAAGGCCGGATCGCGGGCAGGACCGCCCTCCGCCAGACTGAGGCTGACCGACCGGCTGCTGCCGAACGAAGCGGTGTGGAAGATGGCAAGGCCGGAGGCCGCCGACATCGATGCGGACTGCGCGCAAAGGATCAGAGACAGAAGGATGCGGTGCATTTACCCCTCCCGTGGTCAATGCAATCTGATCCTATCATATCCTCGGAGGCTCCGCGACTATTCGCAGAGCCCGAGGCTTGATCCCTAGTCCCCGCTACGGCCGCATGAACGCCTGCAGCTCGTCGGTCGTGACCTTGCCGTCCTTGTTCGCGTCCACGGCGTCGAATATCCGCTTGTGGATCGCCGTCACCTCCTCGAAGGACAGCGCGCCGTCTCCGTCGGCGTCGGCGACCGCGAACATGATCTTCATCATGTGCCCGCGCATCGCCATCATCGGCATGCCCCCCATCATGCCGGGCTGCATCATGCCCCGTCCCATCATCCCGCCTTGCATCATGTCGCAGCCGGGCATTCCGCCCTGCCCCTGCCCGGACATGCCGTCGGTGCCGGAGGGTGGGGTCACCTGCGACGAGTCGGTGGGATGATGAGGGTCGGCGCCGTTCGCCTGTGCTATGGCGAAACCTGTTCCGCCGAGCGTAATCAGCGTGGCCAGCAAGGCCGCATGTGGTAATCTTTTCATAGTCATGTCGCTTCTCCTTTAGCGTGGTTTCTTCATCCGCCTGCCTCCTGGGATCCTGCGCAGGACCGGCATTTGGAATGTCGTGTTCCGGCGGGGACGCCGCCGGCCACCTAGTCGATCGACGAGCGCCGCAGCCGCAGCGAGTTGCCGATGACGCTGACGGAGGACAGAGCCATGGCGGCGGCCGCGATGATCGGCGAGAGCAGCAGCCCCAGGGCAGGATAGAGCACCCCGGCCGCGATGGGCACGCCGGCTGCGTTGTAGATGAAGGCGAAGAACAGGTTCTGACGGATGTTGCTCATCGTCGCGTGGCTGAGCTTGCGCGCCCTGGCAATGCCCTGCAGGTCGCCCTTCAGCAGCGTGACGCCGGCGCTCTCGATCGCCACGTCCGTTCCCGTGCCCATGGCGATTCCGACGTCGGCGGCGGCGAGCGCCGGGGCGTCGTTGACCCCGTCGCCGGCCATCGCGACGACGCGGCCTTCTGATCGAAGCCTGGCGACTACCTTGCCCTTGTCCTCAGGCAGGATCTCCGCCTCGACTTCGTCGATGCCGAGCCTTCTGGCCACCGCCTGCGCCGTCGTCCTGTTGTCGCCAGTGAGCATGACGACGCGGATGTTCTCCTCTTCGAGCGAGCGCAGCGCCTCGGGCGTCGTCGCCTTGATCGGATCGGCGATGGCGACAAGACCGCCCACCTTGCCGTCGACGGCGACGTAGATCACCGTCGCACCCTCGCCGCGCAGCGCCTCGGCCTCGGCCGAGAGTGCCGCGAGGTCCACGCCTGCCTCCGCCATGATCCGATGGCTGCCAATGACCAGCTTCCTGCCATCGACGGTTCCGGTGACGCCCTTGCCGACGGGGCTGTCGAACTCGCGGGCCTCGCCCAGCGCAAGGCCCCTCTCCAGCGCCGCGGCGACAATGGCCGCCGCAAGGGGATGTTCGCTGGCACGCTCGAGTGTTGCGGCCAGCCTCAGGAGTTCGGCTTCGTCGAACCCTTCGACGGCCTTCAATGCGGTCACCTTGGGTCTGCCTTCCGTCAACGTGCCGGTCTTGTCGACGACAAGCGTGTCGATCTTTTCGAAGCGCTCCAGCGCCTCGGCGTTCTTGATGAGGACGCCCATTCGCGCACCGCGGCCGACGCCCACCATGATCGACATCGGCGTCGCCAGTCCGAGGGCGCATGGGCAGGCGATGATCAGCACGGCGACGGCGGCGACGAGGCCGTGGGCGAAGCGCGGCTCCGGTCCCCAGACGCCCCAGGCCACAAAAGCGGCCACCGCGATCAGGATCACAGCCGGGACGAACCAGCCCGACACCTGGTCGGCCAGCCTCTGGATCGGCGCTCGGGAGCGCTGGGCCTCGGCCACCATGCGGACGATCTGCGAGAGCATCGTGTCGCGCCCGACCTTGCCGGCCTGCATGACGAAGCCGCCGCTCTGGTTCATCGTGCCACCGATCAGCTTGGCGCCGACATCCTTGGTGACCGGCATGGATTCGCCGGTGATCATGGATTCGTCGACGGAGCTGCGCCCCTCCAGCAACGCCCCGTCGACAGGGACCTTCTCGCCCGGCCGTACGCGCAGACGGTCCCCGACCGCGACGACGTCCAGCCCGACGTCCTCGTCCGATCCGTCTTCACGGATGCGGCGGGCCGTCGTCGGTGCGAGGTCGAGCAGCGCCCGGATGGCGCCGCCGGTCTGCTCCCTCGCCCGGAGTTCGAGAACCTGGCCGAGCAGCACGAGTGCGGTGATGACCGCGGCCGCCTCGAAGTAGATCGCGACCGAGCCGTCGGCGGCGCGGAACGTGGCAGGAAAGATGTCCGGCGCCGCCGTGGCGACGACGCTGTAGATCCAGGCCACGCCCGTTCCCATCGCGATCAGCGTGAACATGTTGAGGCTGCGGTTGAGGAGCGAGGCCCAGGCCCGCTCGAAGAACGGCCATCCGGCCCAGAGCACGACGGGCGTCGCAAGCACGAACTGCATCCAGTTCGAGAGCTGCGCGCCGAGCAGCATGTGCAGGTTGGTGAGATGGCCGCCCATCTCGAGCGCGAGAACGGGCAGCGACAAAGTGAGTCCGATCCAGAACCGCCGGGTCATATCGACAAGTTCGGCGCTCGGCCCGGTCTCCTTCGTCGTGACCTCCGGCTCGAGCGTCATGCCGCATATCGGACAGGTGCCGGGGCCTACCTGCCGGATCTGCGGATGCATCGGGCAGGTATAGATCACGCCCTCCGGAGCCTCCGGCGGCCTGGTGGCCGCTTGCGTGGCCGGCCGCCCTTCTTCGTGATGGTGATGGCCGCCGTGGGCATGGCCTTCATGGACGTTGTGGTCAGTCATGGACAGCTCCTCCGCGATGGCTTCCAGCGGCGTCCTTTCCGAGGCCGAACCTTGGAAGGAACCGGGGAACCGTTCTGGCATAGGCATCCCACGCGGCTCCGAACTCGGCCCGCGAGGCCTCCTCCTCCCGCTTCGCCAGGCGCACGTAGACCCAGACCAGCACTGGGAACATGGCGAGCGTCACGAGAGTCGGCCACTGCAGAAGGAATCCTATCATGATGACGACGAAGGCGTCGTACTGCGGGTGCCGGACGCGGGCGTAGGGTCCCGTGGTCGCCAGGCAGTGCTCGCGCTGCGCGGCGTAGAGCACGTACCAGCTCGAGGCGAGCAGCCAGAAGCCGGCGATGATCAGGATGTTGCTCGCGAGATGGAACGGCCCGAAATGCGGGTTGACGCGCCAGCCGAACATCATCTCCAGGAGGTGGCCGGCGTCGTGCGACCAGAAGTCGACGCCCGGAAACTGTCGGCCAAGCCAGCCAGACAGCAGATAGACGGTAAGCGGGAAGCCGTACATCTCCGTGAAGAGCGCGACGACGAAGGCGCAGAAGGCGCCCAGCGAGCGCCAGTCCCGTTTCGTCTCGAGCCTCGTGAAGCTCGCGGCGAAGACGATGAAAACAACGGAATTGATGATCACCAGGCTCCAGAGCCCGTAGGCCGGCATGTCAGACATCGTCGGTCTCCTTGCGCCGCTGTTGGTCCATGCCCGCCTGGTGGCCGGCATGATCGTGACCGGAATGGCCGGAATGACCGCCGTGGCCATGATGCATGAAGAGATGCATCAGCGGGCAGGCCAGGATGAGCAGCCACGGCAGGATGCCGAGGACGTGCACGCGGTGTTCGTATGCGATGAGCGCCAGCGTGATCGTGGCGAAGGCGATAAAGACGGTCCGGCTATACGTGCTCCAGGCCGACGGGGGATGATTGTCGTTCATGAGGATGCCTCGTTCGAAGGAGTTCGGGGAAGGCGTCGCGGTCCATTGGACCGCGTCAGCCGATGCCGTCGTAGGTGACGTAGGCCATCATGCCCGTCGCCATGTGGTAGAGATGATGGCAGTGAAGCGGCCAGCGGCCGGGATTGTCGGCGTCGAAGGCCAGGACGACGCTCGCCATCGGCGGCAGCAGGACCGTGTCCCTGACCGCGCCCGCGACCGGGGTTCCGTTGATGCCGACCACCTGGAAATGATGCCCGTGCAGGTGCATCGGATGCGCCATCATCGACGCGTTTTTGATTGCGACCTCGATCCGCTCGCCGCGCTTCACGACGAGACCGTCCGCCCCGTCGATGCCCCAGGTATAGGCGGTCATATCGCCCGTCAGCGACAGATCGAAGCGGCGGTCCGCCGCACGGGACACAAGCGGGCTAACAGGACGCAGGCGCTGCTCGAGATCGAGCCCGAGAACCGGCCCCTTCGCGTCGCCCACGACCGGAATCTTTCGAATATCCGCCCCTGCCGTGGCCAGGACGACGCCCGTGCGCTCAACGGCCCCTTCGCGAAGGGCGAGGACTGGGAAGGCGCCGTCCTCCTTCGGCAGGCTCAGCAGGATGTCGAGGCGCTGTCCCATGGCGACCGGAAACGAGGTCCCACCAACCGGCACCACGCCCTGCCCGTCGACGGCTATCAACTCTGCGGAAAGGTGGCCGGTGTCGATGGTGAAGGCGGTCGCCGTCGCACCGTTGATGATCCGAAGGCGGACGCGACCGCCCTTCTCGACCCTTACGACTTCGGGATCGTCGAGCGTGCGGTCGTTTGCGAGATAGGCGTCGTAGTCGATGTCGTTGAGGTCCATGGACCCCATTCCCGGCATCGCCATGCCCGCCATGTCGTTGCCGGACATCATGTGCTGCATGCCGGCCATGCCCTGCATCGAGCCGTGATCCATCGGCATGGCACCGGACGCGGCATTCCCGTTCAGCTTCGCCAGCAGTTCCTCCGCCGACAGGAAGGAGAAGTCGTGCAGCAGGACGACGACCTCCTGCTCGTCCCGTTTCTTATCGTCTGCGGTCCGCACGATCAGCGGGGCGGCGAGCAGGTTCTGCTCCTGGAGGGTATGGGCGTGCATCCAGTGCGTGCCGCCCGCCCCGACGGGAAAGGTGTAGCGGCGCGTTTCGGAGGGCTTGAGAAATGCCGCCGGATTGTCGGGCACGCCGTCGGCCACCCAGGGCGGCGTCAGGCCGTGCCAGTGGATCAGTGTCGGTTGGTCGATAGCGCTCGACAAGGCGACGTCGAATTCGGTTCCGGCGTCGAATGCCAGTCCAGGCGTACCGTCCGGCCCGACAAGGCCGAAGACGCGGGCCGATCTGCCCTTGACGTCGATGGTCCTGTAGCCGACGGACAAGTTGCGTGGTTCGGGAGATGCCTTGGCGGCGGCATCCTGCGCTCGGCTGCCTATGGGACGAAGGGCGACCGATGTGCCGAGCGCTGCTGCGCCGACCATCAGGCCGTTGAGAAATTCACGACGTTTCATTGTGGTGGTCCTGGTTTCCGGGTCGGCTGCGCCGACCATTGGTCATGGGCGTCCGGAGGGACGCCCGTGGAAGCGACCGGATGCCGCGACGAGGCGGCCTCCGGCATCCTCAGACCGGAAGACGAGGAGGACCGAGCGTCGGCGGAAGCGCCAGACCGCTACCGGTCTGGTCGCCCCATGTGAAACGGAAGAAGGAACCAATGGCTGCGGGAGCTTCCGTCCTGTCGATGCTGGACAGGACGACGCAGAAGCTGCATTGGACGGTGCAGCAGGCCTTGTGGTCGGAAGTGTGAAAGCCGCCTTGAAGCGAGACGTCGGCGCCCTTTTTCAGGCCGAAGGAATGCTCCAGGTCGGACTGTCCGTGGGCCGGACCTTCATGGCACCGCATCGCCTGCACGCCTGCCGCGGGCGCAAGCAGAAACGCGAGTGCGACCAGGAAGGCGAGCACTGTGTTCATCCATGCAAACCTGCACCGGTCGGCGGCCATGTGCGCGGCTCCGCTCCCCTACTCAGCCGAAACGACGGCAGATGAAATTGAAGATCGCAGCGATCGATGCTCCTGCATAGCCGCCGAAGATGACGCTTTGAAGGAGGCCCAGCGCCAGGCTTCGAAGATCGAAGCCCGTTAGGCCGAGATAGAACTGCAGCCATGGCCTATGAAGACCCCATTCCGGCGCGACGAAGCCGAGCAGCATGCACAGCAGGAACGAGATGGAGGCGAAGACGGCGAGCGTTGCGCCCAGCACAGGAACCGAAACATGAGCCGGCGTGGCTGGAGATGTCTCGGAATGGACATTCAAGATTGTGTTCGCCATTGAACGATCCTCCGCCGGGCTGCATATGCAGCCACCTTGACGAGCGAACAATGAACCTGCCAGTCGCGTGCTTCTTTGATTTAAATCAAGAATGCGAAAACATCACCCGGTTGCTGCCATGATGCTGAGGTTTGATCAAGTTATGTTCATTAGATTCGTCATAAGGCTGTTTCGTGGCCAGAATTCTGAACGGCCGTGAGTTCAGTCGGTATCTAGCTGCCGCATGCCGAAAGAAGGCGTTCTTCTGCAGCGAGGCCTGGCGGCGGCGGGCGCGCTTCGAGGACTTCTCGTCAAGACCGGCAAGGCCGCGCCTGGATACGGGCGAAATTGGGGACCGATGACCAGTCTGAGCGAACGGACGATGCCGATGATCTCGTGAGACAGCTCGCCCGTCCAAAGCACGGACCGCCTGATACGTTCACGTCGATCAGCATATTCGCTTACGATCTCAACGAGCGCGGCGATCCCGTCCAAGCATGGGAGACCGTCGTCGACGAGACCGAGGCGGAAGCCATTGAAGAGGCCAAGGACGTCGCTTCCCGTCATGCGGGGATCTCGTCGTTCGGCGGGATGGAAACCCTGCGGGGAAGGAGGCGAGCCGATCGTCGTCCGCTTCGGGAAAACGGGCGACTTCTACGAAGGGATCACGGCAACTGCAGGCAAGCGCGCATTGCGACCGTCCGATCACCGCCCTACCTACTGGCGATGATCGCATTCCTCGATTTTGAAGCCTCCTCCCTCAGCAAGCACAGCTACCCGATCGAGATCGCCTGGGTCTTCGAGGACGGCCGCTCGCGATCGTTGTTGATCAAGCCCAAGCCGGGATGGACAGACTGGTCGGCGGACGCAGAAAAGATCCACGGGATTTCGCGCGACTTGCTGCAAGCGGAAGGGGTCGAGGTTGAACTCGTCGTGCGGGAGATGATCGAGGTGCTCTCGGGAAACGAACTTTATGCGAGTTCGCCGTCCTGGGACGGGAAGTGGCTCAGTGTGCTGCTTAGAGGTGGAGCGATGCCGCGGCATGCGTTGCGACTACGAAAAACCGACGATCTCTTTTTGGAAGCGGTGTCGGGAATCCTTTCTGGCCGAGGCGACGGCGTCGACGTCGCGGCTTTAGTTGCTGACATCATTGCACAGTCGCGGCCATCCAATCCGCCTCATCGCGCTCTCCCTGACGCGTTCCTCGAACTTGAGCGGCTCAAACTTGTCCGCGACGCAGCAACGAGGATCGCCAAATCCGGACGGCGACGGTAATGCCCCTACATCTCGCTCTGCTGGACGCCCGCGTGCCCTAGGAGTTACGATGCGAGGCGAACGCGCGTCATGTAGCAGACGCCACCAATGACGGCAGCCGGGCCCTTTGCGGACATTCTTGATCCATGCTAGCCTCAGCCATTCTGACGAATGAGGAAACCTTCCAAGCCGCACGAGGGGTAGAATCGTGGAAAGTAACCATGGTTGAATGGGGGCCATGTTGCCTCTGCGGCCGAGGCATTGAAGCAAAGTCTCCTAATCCACTTCGTCTTACTGCTGAGACCTCAGATGGCAAATGGCAGGTTTGGTTTGCTCACGCTAGTTGCTTCAAAGACAAGTTGATTGATCCGCCGGATGCGCCGCCCGGTTTTTTTGACCCAGCACATTTTTAAACGGCCGCGCTTTGCGGACGAGGCTGTTGTCGCCTTTCGGCCCCATTGCGGACTCAGCGCCACTATTCACAACGGTTGTACGTGGCCATTCCATAGGATTAATTACAGCCAATTTCATTTGGCCGGGGTGATCTGTGGCTCGAAAGGAACAAACGGGGGTCCGATTTTCTCAGGCTGTGAGGGTAAGCACCGTTCTGATTGCGAGCGCCATCGCAGTTGGTGCCACTATCATATTTCTCGTTCTCAGCGTTGTGGGGTTTGCTGCCTGGAGTGACTACGCGTTTCGCGGGGGTCCGGAGGCCGCACAGTGCAGCGATGCGGAGGCCGTTATGTGGGGCATGGCGTGGGCCGCACCTGCCAGCCTAGTGCTCGCTGTCACCGCTGGTTGGCTGGCCTTTCGAATATTCCGTGCGAGATAGTCGGATTGATGTGAGCGCTTGTGGCGTTACAACGCCGAAGGCTCAGCAGTACTGTCAGCCCAAAGAGGATGCCACCGTTCACGTCCAGTTCATGACGAGCCTTTTGCAGTCCATCCACCGTTCCGCCCCCGGATCGGAGGCGGGTTATGCTCGCCTGAAGGCGCTCAGGTTACAAATGGCATGATATCTACGCCATCCCCAGGAAACACTGTGATGTGCGGGTGGTCCTCAAACAGCCGTGCGGCGGCCTCAGCGGTTTCCGCCTCGACTACCAGGTAACCGCAGAACGGGTTTACAGCTTTGGCGACCCCGTCCTTGGTGATACGGGTCGTTTTGCCGACCATGCCACCACGATCAAGGATGAACGCAGCGTTTCTTTCCTCCCACGTTGCCCACTGCGCTATGCCAACGGCGTCAATTGCATCTTGCTCGGCTTTTGGCAGTCTTCGAAAAGACGAGAGGTCTTCGGGCTTCATAGTGTAAACGGCAAGAAAACGTGGCACTGGCACTTTCTCCATATGCTTAGGTTGTTGGTCAGCTTACACGTCTCGCATGGAAAATCACCCATTGCCCCGCGCCAGGGCCGCCTTCGGCCCAAAGCAGACTCCGTGATACGACATCCTGAAGTTGTAGTTTCCCGAGTGCGCGGAATAACATAAACACTGTCAGCCATTTCCCGACAGAAGTTATTTTTGCGATGAGACCACGATCCCTGCGATCCCACCTGATAGACGCTGCGCTCACATCGGCTCGAGCCGTGGGTACGCCGCTTTGGCTTTACGAGGCAGAGCCAATACGGGAACGGGTCAGGCAAGTCTGCAACCCGGCCATCGCCGCACGCCGCTTGACGATATCGTTGACCGATTTTGGCTCGTCAGCGGCTCAGGGTGAAATGCTCTAACGTCAGGTATTTTTTGGGCGTCGGTCTGGGCTATCGCTTCAAATGGATCCATTTTGCGGTCGTATGGGGTCACGTGCAGGGCAACTCAGGCAAATACGGCAATACAGACGGCCATCCAGATTAAGGCCGTCCCCAGTGCCATCGCCCGCCGGGCGTCGACGACTTTGTCTGCATCCTCCTCCGCTACAGGTGTGGTCACAATCCAAGGCACGGAACCAAGTGCTGCAAATCCGATGATAGCTACAACCACCACAAGATAATCGATTGTATGCCAGCGCCCCTGTTCATACACTCCCCAGTAACCCAGAAACGCCATTCCCACTGCAAACATGGTGGCGGACGCAGAGCAAAGCCCTGTAACGGACCCGGTAGGTGCGCGCGTGTTGCTTTTTCCACGTGTTTGCAAGCTCATGACGCGATATCCATGACGGTTGGGCTGTCTCTCTGCAAATATGTCAGGAATTGAGCGCGGCGTGAAGCGCTGGCGACTCTCTGGGACGGCCGCGAAATTCCCCGCCTCGGTATGGGATGCTGGGCGATCGGCGGCCCGTTTTATGCCGGCGACACTCCGCTTGGCTGGGCGAAGTCGATGACGATGACGATGAACGATCCGATCTATCGAGGAGTTTGTGTCTCCTATCGGCCCCATTGCGGACCCGACGCCACGATTCACAACGGTTGTTTTTGGCCACTCCATAGGATTTTATTGCCGCCAATTTCATTGGACTGAGGTCATCTGTGGCTCGAAATGAACAAACGGGGGTACTATTGCTTGTATGTGAGGCTGCAAGGTTAAGCACCGTTGTGATTGCGAGCGCCCTGGCCGTTGGTGCCACATGTCACCGAATTGAGGCTGCCGCTTGATGGAAGCGCCTCCCGATCTGAGCGACGAGGAACGAAATGCGCTGTTGCAGAGTTTGACGGCAGTAGGCTTTTCTAAGCCGATTGGGTATCTGCCACTCTACACAATCGAAAGGTTCTTACGACTTACACCGGAAGCTCTTGCCGACGCTGCGGCGAAGCGTGGCCTCGCAACGGTTCAGTTCGCTGCGGCGGCATGTCGCATCAAGAGCGGTGCGCTTTATGCATACCATCGTCAGGCGCTCGCGAGCCTTTTGCAAGTAAACGCCGCTACCGTTCGTGCCGCTGGACTTCCGTTGGACCCGGATGAATTTGTATCCCAGATCGCTACAGTGTGGTTTCAGGAGCAGCATCTAGCATATCCGGTCATTGCCGCTGCATTTGGCGACAACGCTTGATATTCGTGCGGCTTTCACCGGCGAGAATACAACCACACCACCCCTGAATTAGAGAAAAATGAGGGCTCCTGGCGCGTAGGGACGCCGTGCCGTGACTACTTTCGGTCCGAAGCAGCCAGCGCCTATTCATCGGGAAATGCTGCGTTTTAATCGTAGCCGGCCCGCCGACGCTGGAGGTCGTCCTCGCGCAATAGGGCGAAGTGCCGCCGCCTCCATCTGTGCAGCGCACGGGAACTGTGGCATAACTGGTCCATGGCGATACATGTCTTGGCGGTCCATCGCGACACGGTCGGGACGGAACAGGCGGCGGGCGGTTCGCTTGCCGCCGCCTATTCCGTGGGGGTTTTCTGCTGGCTGCTGTCGGCCGGCGTCTATATCGCCGCCAAGTGGGTCTCTTCGGAGATGCCGCCCTGGGCGCTTTGCTTCTGGCGCGTGCTGATCGCCTGGGCGATCCTGATGCCGATCGTGTACCGACATTTCGGCGCCATGATCGCGCTCGTGCGGGCTCGCGGCCTCGAGCTGCTCGCCATCGGCGGTATGGGGCTTGCGATCTGCCAGGGCCTGATTTTTGTCGGCCTCGGACATGCTGATGCCACTACTGCCGGCATCATCATCGCCCTTATCCCGATCATCACCATGATCCTTGCCCGTTTCATTCTGGCTGAGCCGATGGGACGCTGGCAGGTGATCGGATCGATCCTCGCCTTTCTCGGGATCGTGGTCATCATCGTCAAGGGCAGCCCGGCTGCGCTCTTGCGTCTCGACCTCAATCCCGGGGAGTTGTGGATCGTCGCTGGCGCGTTCTGTTTCAGCCTCTATACCGTCCTGCTCCGCCGGGCGAAATTCGATGTGAATCGCCTTGCGCTCCTGGTGCTGCTCCTCGGTGCTGCGGTGCTGACGGCGCTGCCCTTCTACCTGTTTGAGCTTGTCTCCGACGAGCGCTCGACGCTGAATGCCAGCGGCCTTATCGCGCTCGGCTATGTCGCGATCCCGGGCGGCGCGGTTATGTATTATCTCTTCAATCGCAGCATCGAGGCTCTGGGGGCGGCGCGGGCGGGCGTGCTGCTTTACATCCAGACGATCTTTATCGCCGTGCTCGCCTACCTGTTCCTCGGCGAACAGTTGCAACGCTATCATCTCGAAGGCGCGGCACTCATAGTCGCCGGCTTGCTTCTCATCATCCTGCTGAAGCCAACGACCAGAGCGGAGGCGACCAAAGCCTGAGTACAAGCGCAATGGCTTTCCCAATGATCGCTTCTGGGGCGCGTTCCGGCCGAGGCGTTCGTCTGGAGTCGGCCCGAAGCGGTCGACTGCCGAAAAACGAGAAGGACTTGGTTGTGATTTCACCCGCAACGCTCTAAAGGTGTCGGCGAACGGGTCACGCTAAATGTTCCCGAAGGCTCCTTGAAACAGGATCGCGCTAATGAAGCTGGTGACCGGTAACTCCAACCGCGCCCTCTCCGAAGCCATTGCCAAATACCTAAATCTTCCCCTCATAGACTGCACGGTCGACCGTTTCGCCGACCAAGAAATACACGTTCAAATCCACGAGAATGTGCGCGGCGAGGATGTATACATCCTCCAGTCAACAAGCACCCCGGCTGACGGCAATCTCATGGAGTTGCTTATCCTGACAGATGCGTTGCGACGCTCATCTGCTCGCCGTATCACCGCCGTGATGCCCTACTTCGGCTATGCACGCCAAGATCGCCGCCTCGTTGGTCGCACTCCAATTTCGGCGAAGCTGGTGGCCAACATGATAGCAGGTGCAGGCGTCTACCGGGTCATAACGCTCGATCTTCATGCGGAGCAAATTCACGGCTTCTTCGATATTCCGACTGATAATCTAATTTCAGCGCCAGTAATGACACGCGACATTGAGCAGCATTACGACACAAATAACTTGATTATCGTTTCTCCCGCCGTTGGCGGCGTAGCGCGGGCCCGCGCCATCGCTAAGCGTATCGGGGCCGATCTTGCCATCGTAGACAAGCGGCCGCCGAGCGCAGGCGTGTCGGAAGTAATAAGCATCATTGGCGAGGTGTCCGGGAAGAGCTGTCTTCTCATCGATGACATCGTTGATAGCGGCGGGACGCTGATTGATGCCGCAGAGGCCTTGTTGGAAGCCGGTGCCAAGGAGATATCGGCCTACATCACGCACGGTGTCCTTTCTCAGGGTGCCTGCGAACGGATTGGCGGAAGCAGGCTCAAGGAATTGGTCGTAACCGACTCCATTCAAGAAATGGAAGATCAGCGCCAGACCGGCAACATCCGACGCATTAGTATCGCGCCACTGATCGGCGAAGCGCTAGCCCGCACTGCAAGGGAGCAAAGCGTTTCAAGCCTGTTCAGCTAATTGGGTTGCTAGTACCAATCGCGATGTCCGCTCCTGGCGCAATCTGATCGAAACGCTCGTCCGCCCACGGCCCTAAGCCAACTTTTCGGTTAAAGTCGAGGCAGCACCATCGGCTTCCGTTTCCGTAAAAATGTGGCCCTTGTGATGAGTGAGCGGATCGTTGACCTGAGAGCCATGAGTGGCCGGCCGATTTCGGAGGTGCTCGTGCCGCGCCGCAAGGATACTGAGCAGGAATTCGCCCAGGGCTTTGATGGAATGACCGCAGAACCGGTGGAATTCGATGCGCTTCTGAAAGCGCGGGACGAATTGGTAGCAGAAATAGCCGGAAGGATGCCGGACGGTCACCGGGCGTTCTTGCTGGGGTTCAAAAAAGGTGAGCCCGACTGGTCCCTGCTGGGGCGTAGAGGGGGCCGAGAACCTGCCTGCCGTAAAGAGGAAGCAGCTCAATCTGGATAAGCTATCGCATGGTGCGCGCAACCGAGGGCGCGTGGGGTATTGCCTTCAATGCACTCACTTGAGTTCTTCTGCGAGTCCGATGAGGAGCCCTTCAGGCCCGCGGATGTAGCAGAGCCGATAGGCGTCCTTATACTGGACCACTTCGCCTACGAGCTGCGCGCCGCGCATGCGGAGCCTTCCAAGCGTCTCGTCGATGTCGTCCACGGCAAACATGACGCGGAGGTAGCCTAGGGCGTTGACCGGGGCTTTCCGATGATCTGCGACGACAGGGGGCGTGAGGAAGCGGGAGAGCTCGAGCCGGCTGTGACCGTCCGGTGTGCGCATCATGGCAATCTCGACATGCTGATCGCCCAGTCCAGTGACGCGTCCGGCCCATTCTCCTTCGATCGTAGCCCGCCCTTCGAGCTCGAGGCCGAGTTCGCGAAAGAAATCAATGGTCGCGCTGAGGTCTTCGACGACGATTCCCACATTGTCCATCCGCCTGAGCGCCATGTTTCCAATCCCCAAGGTGCCGTTTCAATCTTCGAGGTGTCGCCTCGTCTGACAAAGGACGTTTGAGAGGCTCCAACGCCGACAGCCATCCACGCCCCATTCGCTGTTTTCACATCAGAAGCTTGAATTATGGACTGCGTCGAATCTCCAACTTGTTGTCAAACGGTCTCTCAGACCTTGGTTTGCGCGCGTACTTTCGCGCCAGTAGGCTTCAAAGCCTGGAAGTCCTGATCTCGGCGGTCGCGCTCGTGGCAGCTCGATTGTCGGCAAGCCCTTGATCGACGCGCCCGTCGGACAGTGATCGACAACGCTCTGCTGTGCGACCGCGCCTACCTTGGGGACATATCGCAGCCACCAAAGCAGAACCTGCTGCCGGAAGCCATCGTCGCGGAAACTCGCGTCCAAGCCGCTCCGTGACCGTCGGGTCCCGGTCAGTGAAACGGACGCACCTCGACCGGCGCCCGACAGGCAACGACGGCCTTGCGCCCCCACGCCAGCGCCTCGTCCAGGTCAGCGGCTTCCAGCACCCAAAAACCGCCCACGTGCTCCTTGGTCTCCAGGTACGGCCCGTCGGTGATGAACACCCCACCATTGGGCTGCGCCCGCAGGGACCTCGCGCTGCTTGCCGGGTGCAGGCCGCCAACGAAAATCCTGACGCCAGCAGCCTTCATCTCGTCGTTGAGGGCGTCGATATCGCGGGACATCGCTTCGTCCTCTGCGACGGACGGGTCGTAGTCGTCGGGGTGGTGAATTGCGACCAAGTACTGCGTCATGACTTCTCCTCTAGCGGTCCTCGCGCGGGCCGTTGCCCCGCCTTCACGAGCTAGACGAGCGGCCGGATCGGAATTCGACAAATCGCCCGAGAAATTTTCCGACCGTTGCTGCGTTGGGCACGTCACTCCGGAAGACCGGCCTTGCGGTAGCCATCGACGAAATGCTCAAGCGTCGCAGCGTCGCGGAATGGCTCCGTCGTGGCCCAGTGGCGGGTTGTGAAATGCGGGTTGCCGACAAGGAACAGTTCGACCTCTGCGCGCGCCTGGTCGAGCCGGCCGAGTTGCGCAAGGCTTGCCGCCAGAAAACGGCGTGAGCTTGTACGATAAGTCTCGTCCCTGCGCAGCGTCTCGACAGCGGCTTCGTATTCGCCGGCCGCATACTGCGCCTGGCCGAGCGTCAGATAGTACCAACTCGCCGGAAAGGGGTTCAGTCGGAATGCCTTGGCGATATGCTCAAGGCCCTCCTCGACCCGCCCGGCCAGCACCGCGATATCAGACAATGCCGCGAAGGTATCGGCCTCGTTCGGGTCGAGCTCGATCGCCTTGGCGAACTCCGCATCCGCCTCGGCGAAGCTGCGCTCGTAGGCAAGCAGGTAAGCAAGAATCCAGCGACAACCGGCATCGTTGGGATCGATCGCGACAGCTTTGCGTGCCAGTCCCAAGGCAACGCTACGGGTGGGTTCCGTCGGTCCGCCGCTGTGCACCCATCCCATCCAGTGGTTTATGGCGAGCCAGCGATAGGCCTCGGCGTAATCAGGATCGAGGGAAACCGCGCGCGTCAGCATCAGATGCGCTTCCCGCGCCGTCTGCGGCGAATCATCCATCAGCTTGCGCGCCCGCACGCAAAGATCGTAGGCCTCGAGATTTTTGGGCCGATTGCGCGGCGGCGGGGGGCGAAGCCGGCCGAGCAACGCCTCCACGATCTTGGCCGTGACCTCGTCCTGAACGGCAAAGATATCGTCCAGGTTGCGATCGAAGCGTTCCGCCCATAGGTGATCGCCACTCGCCGCGTCGACCAACTGCGCGTTGATGCGCACGCGCCCCGCAGCGCGTCTTGCGCTACCCTCCAGCAGGTAGCGCACGCCCAGGTCCTCAGCGATCGCGCGCACGTCCATCGCCTTTCCTTTGTACGCAAAGGCTGAGTTGCGTGCGATGACGAACAGGCCGGAAATCCTGGACAGGTCGGTGATCAGGTCTTCGGTCAACCCATCCGCGAAGGATTCCTGCTCGGGATCGTTGCTGACATTGACGAAGGGCAGCACGGCTATCGATGGTTTATCGGGCAGCGGCAAAGGCTTTCGCTTTGCGCCACCGAGCTGCTCGACGGCTCCCGTGAAGCGGTAGCCGACGCGCATAACCGTGGCGATCCATCGGCCACCGTCGGCGGAAGGACCAAGCAGTTTCCGCAGCAGCGCGATCTGGACGGTGAGGTTGCCTTCCTCGACAGCCGTGTCCGGCCACGCCGCGTCCATCAACTCGGCCTTCTCAAGGATTTCGCCGGGCCGTCCGACGAGCGCCGCAAGCAGCTTCAGCCCCCGGTAGCCAACGGCAACGGGATCATCGTCCCGAAGGAGCGTTCCCGCACCCGGATCAAGCACGAACGGACCAAAGGCAAAGCGCGATCCCTGCATACAGCGCATCTATAGCCCGTTTGGAAGTTTTTGAGAATTATTTGGGAGAGCTTAATTACGAGGCTGTTCGTATCCTGCAGAGTGCATCCTCTTTCAGGTCGAGGGCAAAGATCGCAGAGCCTTCTCGCGAGGAAAAGGCCAATGCTGCAATCACACTCGATCGCCAGTTTCGGCGTGCCGCAGCGGTTCGTCGGCACTTGCACTTGCCGGAATTCGCCGGCCCTGCTTGGAGGTCTGAATGACTGCCGAAAGCACGACATCACCACAAGGGAACCGGACCCCATGGGCTGCGATGGCAGGCATCATCGCGACCATCACGGTGTTCGCCGTGGCACAGGGGCTAACCTATCCCCTGCTCAGCTTCATCCTGGAGCGGCAGGGGACGACATCAGGCCTGATCGGCCTGTCGGCGGCGATGACACCGCTGGGCTTCATCGTCTCCGCACCCTTCATCCCCGCGTTGGCGCGCCGCGCGGGCGGAGCGCGGCTCGCGATCGTGTGTTCGTTCCTGACCGCGCCGACCCTGTTTGCGATTGCCTTCACTCAGGACGTCTGGGCCTGGATGCCGCTGCGCTTCCTGCTCGGCTTCCTCGCCAATCCGCTTTACGTGATCAGCGAGACCTGGCTGATCGCGGTCACGCCTGCGCCGCGCCGGGGCCGCATCATGGGCCTCTATTCATCGGTCGTTTCGGGCGGCTTCGCCATCGGCCCGCTGTCGCTCGGCCTGGTCGGTACGCAGGGTTGGCCACCCTTTTTGATCGGCATCGTCGCCTTCCTTCTCTGCGGCCTGATCGTGCTTGCGGTCGTGCCGCGGCTGCCTGACATGCCTGAAGAAGGCGAGCAAATATCGGTCGGCGGCTTTTTCGCACTGGCGCCGCTTCTGTTGTTTGCAGTTTTCACCGCAGCCGCCTTCGAGCAGACCCTGCTTTCCCTGTTCGCGGTCTATGGCGCAGCACTCGGCAGCGCCGAGGAGCGCATCGCGTCGCTCATCACCTGTTTCATCGCAGGCAATGCCGTGCTGCAGATTTTGCTCGGGCGCGTGGCCGAACACCTCGGCTCGACGCGGACCATGTCATTCTGTACCCTGACTTGCCTGGCTTGCTGCCTGCTGCTGCCGTCGATCTTCAACTCATGGCTGATCTGGCCGCTCGTTTTCGTCTGGGGCGGGGTCTCGTTCGGGATCTACACCATGTCGCTGATCCAACTCGGCGAGCGTTTCACCGGTCCGGCCTTGATCGCGGGCAACGCGGCCTTTGCGTTCGCATGGGGCATCGGCGGCATCGTAGGCTCGCCCGCGACGGGCCTCGCGATGCAACTGATCGGACATCAGGGGCTGCCATCGTCCCTTGGCCTGCTGTGCGGCGTACTTGCGGCTTTTCTGATGGCGGAGAGACGGCGGCTCTGATCGAGGCACGGCCACGCCGGCGTCAGGCAGCGATCGTAAACAGCTCGATCGGATCGTCGAAGCCTTTGAGTTGATGGAAGCTGGTGGACACGATGCTCTGCGAACCGATCCTGCGTTGGAACGCATCCGACATCAGCAGTGACGTCCCGACCACGCCGCACGCAGTCTGGATCCGGCTGAGGAGATTGACGTCCGGACCGATCACTGTGAAATCAAGTCGGCGTCCCGAACCCACGTTGCCGTAGCTGACCTTGCCATAGTGAAGCGCAATACTTGCCCTGATTGTAGTGCCGCCGAGTTCGAAGCGTTCGAGGCTGTCGAGGATCTCGTCCGCCGCCGCAAGGGCCGAACTGCTCGCGGCCTGCGTATCGGAACTCGGAAAGAATGCCAGCACGGCATCGCCCATGAACTTCAGCACTTCCCCGCCCTGACGCGTAATGGCGGGCACCACCATGCCGAAATAGGCGTTCAGCAACTCCAGCACACGATCACCGGGCAGTCGGTTCGAGAGTTCGGTGAAGCCGCGGAGATCGCAAAGAAGCAGGGCTGCCTCCATCGTTTCGATCTCACCCTGGCGAATGCGTCCGGCAAGGATGCGCTGAGCGGTCATCGGGCCGATGTAGGTGTCGAGAAGGCTGAGTTCGGCCTGACGCATCACGCGCAGTTCGCAGGTGTTTCGCAAAGCCGGGAGAATGCGCTCGATGACGCGATTGTCCGACATCGTGAAGCCTCCCGGACGCCGTGTGCCGAAGACCGCAGCGCTGACCGGGCCATCGACGTTGCAGAGCGGGGCGACGACGAGCTGGTTCAGACCTCGGCCGGTAAAGACGTCGATATCCTGCCACGGCCATTTCGTCTCGTCCGCGCCCACGATCATCGGCTCGCGGCTATCCATCACCTGGCGAAGCGGGCTCGTGGCAAAGCCAAGCCTGGCACCGTGCTCCCGGTCGTGGATTTCGACGGGTTCGCCCGGTGCCCAAGCGATGGTGCGCCCCAGGAACTCCGGATGAAGGGTCATGAGATGCAGCGTGAGGCGATCGATCGGAAGGCCGATGGCCTGCAGCCGCCGGCCGAGCCCGGCGATCAAGCCGGCTTCGTCGATGGCGTGGCACTCGTCGCCGGACAGCCACTCCAGAACGGAAAGCACCAGGTTCGGATCGACGCTGCGGCCGAGGGAAGCCTGTTGATCACCGGCGACCGGATCTTTGAAGAACGTGTTCATGGCTTTGCCTTTCGGGGTCTGTGACAGGAGGCGCTCAGTGAGCGCCGCCGCCGGACAGGCGACCGGGCTTCTTGAGGAGCAGGGTAGCGGCAAGGGCGACAAGCAGGGCGATGCCGAGCAGGAAGAAGGTGTCGCTGAAGGCCATGATGTTTGCCTGCCTCCGCAGTTTCAGAGCGATTGCGACGACGGCCTTGTGGGTTGCGACCGCCTGGTCGCTGACGCCGTGGCTCATGAAGTATGCGGTCAGCTTTGCCACGCGGTCGCGAGTGGCTTCTTCGAAAACCGAGACCGAGTTGGTCAGGATGTTCGAGTGAAACTGCTCGCGCTTCGACAGGAAGGTCTGCAGCGAGGCGATGCCCACGGCACCCCCAAGGTTTCGCATCATGTTGAACAGAGCCGATGCGGAACCTGCATTCTCCTGCTCGATGCCTGCGGTGGCGATCGCCGAAAGAGGCGTGAAGACCAGGGCCTGACCGATGGCGCGGACGATGTTCGGCCAGAAGAGCTGGTCGCTGGCATAGTCGCCTGTCATGTGAACGTTCATCAAGTTGGAGGCGGCAAACAGCGCGAAGCCGACGACGATCAGCAGCCGCACATCGAAGCGCTTCATCAGCCGCGGAACGAGGGGAATCAGCAGAAGCTGCGGGATGCCCGTCCAGGCCAGCACCATGCCGATCTGTTCCGAGTTATAGCCCTGGATGCGCGTCAGATAGATCGGCAGCACGAAAACCGAGCCATAGAGTGCAATACCGAGCAGGAAGTTGGCGAGGATGCCGAAGCCGAAGTTGCGGCGAACGAGCAGGCGCAGGTTCAGGAGCGGATGCGCGGTCTTGAGCTCGATGATCAGGAACAGGGTCAAAGAAACGGCGGCGATGAGCGACAGGCGGACGATGAAATCCGAACCGAACCAGTCTTCCTTGTTGCCCTCCTCAAGCACGGTCTGCAGGGCAGCCAGGCCGACCGACATGGTGATGATGCCCGGCCAGTCACCCTTGGCAAGCAGTGAAAGGTTCATCGGAGCACGATCAAGGGACACCCACAGCATGGCGACCATCAGCGAACCCGGAACGAGGTTGACGTAGAAGATGTACTCCCACCCGAAGTTCTCCGTCAGGTAGCCGCCGATGGTCGGGCCGATGGCCGGCGCAAAGGTGGCGGACAGTGCAAACAGCGCAAGTCCGATCGGCTGCTTGGCCTTCGGCAGCAGCGTGATGATGATGGTGAAGGCCATCGGGATCAGCACGCCGCCGGAAAAGCCCTGGATGGCACGCAGGACGATCATCTGCTGCAGGTTCACCGCAAAGGCGCACGACACCGAGAAGAGCAGAAACAGGACCGCGTTCGTGAGCAGGTATTTGCGGACCGAGAAGACCTTCGCCAGCCAGGCGCTTAGCGGAATGACGACGATCTCGGCGATCAGATAGGAGGTCGATATCCAGCCGCCGTCGTCCGTCCCGGCACCGATCGCGCCCTGGATGTCGGCAAGCGATGCATTGACGATCTGGATGTTGAGCACGGCCATGAACGCACCGAGCGTGGAGCCGATGACGGCGCTCCACATCCGGAGCGGGGTCATCGCCGGCCTGGCCGACGGGGAAGCGGCCTGGACGGGATTGATCGATTGATTGCTGTTTGCTGCGATCTGGAGCGTGGTCATGACTTATCTCCTTCGGCTCTGCCGAAAACCTCTCATGACTTGGGGAGAGTGATAATCGAGAAAGAAACGGAAGGATTATCCTGCCTGACCGGATAATCCTTGATCCGCGGTTGCAGCGGCTTTCGTATCGATCTCAGGTTCGACCGACATGCCGGATCTCAGCAGGCCGCTCAGCGCCTCGTCGTCGATGACGATCTTCACCGGAATGCGCTGTACGATCTTGGTGAAGTTGCCGGTCGCATTGTCGGGCGGCAGGAGCGAGAATTCCAAACCGCTCGCCGGCGACAGGCTGTCGACGTGGCCCCGGATCGCGACATCCGGGAAGCTGTCGACCTTGATCTCGACATCCTGGCCCGGGCGAACGTTGGTGAGCTGCGTTTCCTTGAAGTTGGCGACGACGTAGACGGCATGCAGCGGCACGATCGCCATGAGCTGCGTTCCGGCGGTGACGAACTGGCCGACCCGGATCGAGCGCGCTCCGACGGTGCCGTCGATGGCCGCAACGATGTCGGTGTATGAAAGATTGAGCTCCGCCTGATGCGCAGCGGCAGCGGCGCGGTCGCGCTGAGCGACTGTCTGATCCCGCTGGGTCTGCAGGACCGGCACCTTGTTCTGTGCCGCCACAAGTGCGGCTTCGTCCCGCTCCACCGCTGCTGAGGCCTGGTCCTTGAGGGATTGGCTCTGCTCGGCGCGGGACTGCGTTCCAGCGCCACTGGTGATCAGCCTCGCGTTACGTGCCGCATCCGATTGTGCGAATGCAAGGGAAGCGCGCGATGCGTCGATCGAGGCCTTGGCCTGGCCGATGATCGATTGCTGCAGCTGCACCTGCGCGTCGATATTGGTGATAGCGGCCTCGGCAGCCTTCAGGTCCGCCCTGGCCTGCGACAGGGCAGCCTGGAAATCGCGGTCGTCGATCCTGGCAAGCACCTGTCCTGCCTTGACCGCGTCGTTGTCCTTGACCAGGACATCCTTGACGTAGCCCGCGACCTTTGGAGCGATCGTGGTATAGTCCGCCTTAACGTAGGCATCATCCGTGGACTCGATGAAGCGGCCGACCGTCCAGTAGTGATATCCGACGTTCGCGCCGTAGAGACCTCCGGCGAGAAGTGCCGCGGCGATGACGCCACGCTTGAACACGCTTCGGCTCGATGTCTTCGGCGCTTCGACAGCCGCCTCCAGGACCGGGGGTGTGTGGACCTCGGAGACCTTCGCGGTTTCGGGCTGTGCACTTTCGAATGCTTCCTTGCGGGGGAGCTCAACCATCGTACTTCTCCTGTAGTCCGCCCATGACTGTTTTAGGGCAACTGTGTCCATGGAGGCTAAGATGGTCTGCTAGGCTTCGTTTGATAATCCGCGTATATCAGTAAGGATCATAAGCTGAGAGCGGATAATCAGGAGGCATGCATGGATCGTCTGACAAGTCTTTCGGTCTTCGGGAAAGTCGTCGAGTGCGGTGGTTTTTCGGCCGCTGCTCGCCGTCTCAACATGTCCGTGACGATGGTCGCAACCCACGTCCAGTCACTAGAGGAGAGGCTGGGCGTCCGTCTGCTCAATCGAACGACGCGCAAGGTGAGCCTCACGGAGACCGGCAAGTTCTATTATGATCGCTCGTCCCATATCCTCGCTGAACTCGAGGAGGCCGACCGTGCGGCCGGCGCGCTGACCACCACCCCTCGTGGCACGCTCAAGATCTACTCGAGCACCGCCATCGTCCGATTTCTGCTTCCCGTCATCGACGAATATTTCGAGCTCTACCCTTCGGTCTCGCTGGATATGAACATCGGAGAGCGGATGATCGACATGATCGAGGACGGCTACGATCTTGCAATCCGCACGGTGCCCAGCCCCGATTCCAGCCTGATGGTGCGCAAACTGACGCCGTGGCGTCATCTGCTCGTCTGCGCGCCGGCCTACCTTGAGACGCGTGCCGAGCCAACGATTCCCGCCGATCTCGCAGGCCACAATTGCCTGCAGTATGGCTACTATCCCTATGGCAATGAATGGCACTTCGAAACCGCCTCCGGCGAGCGGGTAAGCGTCAGGATCGACGGCAGCGTCCTTTCCAACAGTGCGGAGACGCTACGTCACCTCGCGCTCAACGGTCGCGCGCTCTGGCTCGCGCCGAGTTTCGTCGTGTCCGAAGATCTCGCCGCGGGTCGCCTCGTCCAGCTGATGCCCGACTTCCGCGGTGTCGAGTTTGCGATCAACGCCATCTATCCCGATCGCACGCACCTGCCGACGAAGGTACGGCTTTTCATTGACCTGCTGGCCGAACGCTTCGCCGAACATCGCAAATGGATGACGTGACACGGCCGCGGGATCGGGCGACTGGCGTCAATGGATCGCCCTCGAATCGCCCCCGTCCGCTCAGTAGCAGCGCGGATACGGATAGTAGCCGCATGCGGGAGGCGGGTCATAGTAGGGCCGATCAGCGGCGACTGCGGCCGCGCCGATTACCGCCCCCGCTGCCACGCCAGCTCCATAGTAGGCGCCTGGATGAGCGTACCATCCGCCATGCCAGACCGGAGCGTGGACATACCCGACCCCACCAACCACACCGACGCGGCCGTAACCGCCGCGGGCTGCAAACCAGTCGATGAACAGCGATGCCGGGCCGTCGGTTCCCAAAAGATCGCCTTCGAGACAGCAACGTCGAAGGTCAGGTGTCCGCCCTCAAGCTTCGGCGTCTTCAAGGCGACCACGGCGTACCGGTTGTCTTCTGCGCGGGCGCTGAGATGGCGTCCTGCGCCAGGACCGGCGATGTCTACAGAAGGCCCGCGGCGACCGCGATCATGCACATGTCGGAGATTCCGATCATGCACATGTCGGAGATTCCAAGCATCATGCTTCCTCCAGGTTGGCGCTCAGGTGGTGGAGTTGGTTATTTGAGAAGCCCCAGATTGATCAGTTGAACCCGCCGGTTGTCGGCCGACTGGGGGTGGCCGGCATCGATCGGCCACTCTTCTCCGGCACCCACCGAGAAGAGCCGATCGGACGAAACCGCGAAGGTGGTCGAGAGCGCCTCGTTGATCGCGTCGGCCCGTTTCTGGCTGAGTTCGAGATTGTGCTTGGCCGTTCCTGTCGCGCTCGAGTGCCCGACGATGAGGAACTTGTACCGGAACAGGTCCGGATGATGCAGAGCGTCCGCGATCAGCCCGACGGTGCGGTAGGATTTGGGCTCGATGGCAGTCGAGTTGTTCTCGAAATCGATCTCGACGATCAACTGCGAGAGCTCCGACAGCTTGCTCCAGTTGGGCAGCGCTGCGACGCCCTTCCCGACATTGGTGTTGGCTTCCTCCACCAAGAGCGCGACATCGACCGCAGGCGCTGCTGACTTCACCTGCCCTAGTGTGCTCATGATCTGACTGTTGTCGAGTTGTTGGGCGGAAGCGATGCACGGAGCCAGAAGCAGGCCGAGTGCCACCGAAAAACCAAGGCTATGAACGATCATCTTGTTTCCCCTGTTTTCGGCCATGTTCAACGCCACCCGGCGTCAGTGATGGCCTGATTGCATGCCTTGTTGTCGACGCGCTTCGTCTCCACGAGGCAGGAGAGAATGTTGCCATCGCCCTTCACGCTGTTGCAGAATTGGGAGATGTCATGCTGGCAGACCTTAAACACCGACGCCTGCGCTTCCTGGCGCTGTGCGATCGACGTTATGACGCTGCCAAGCGTCGACGTACAGGCCGGCGAGACCTTGGATGCGTTCTTCTCGAGGCAAGCCTGGATACGGCCGTTTCCGAGATTGAGGCCATTGCAGAACTTCTTGATGTCGGAGCCACAGTCCTTGGCAAGGACAGTCACCGCATCCGCGTAGCTGATCGTATCTGCCCGACCGACGGCCGTTAAGGTGAGGAAAGCGGCCAACACTGCTCCTCCGAAGACGCCAAATGTCTTTGACATAATGTTCCCATCCTGAAGCGATTGATCTGAAAAGTTGATGGCCGACATGCGTCGCGCGTCGCGATCAGAAATGGAAGTATGTTACAGTAACTAACGTCCCGATCGCCGTATCCGGACCACGGCTACGGCCTCAGAAACGCCTTTACGTCGATGCAATCACCCGCTGGAGGGCGTGGTTCATTTCGCCGGGATGTATCGGAGGGTGCCCGCGAGCCGAGGGCCGGTAGAACCCTTGGTGTCCATGGGATGATTGATGCCGTCATTGACGGGCAGCTCCTCAAAGTCGAAGGGACTGATTCCCTCCAGACAAGCCGCATTGACGCCGTAGAAATCCGGGTTCGAGCGCGGCTTGTGGAACGTGTAGATGCCGCATTTCGAGCAAAAATAATGCTCTGCTGCGTTCGTGTTGAACTGATACTTGGTTAGCCACTCGCCTCCGGAGACGACAGTCACACCGTCCTTCGCAGCAGAGACGGCAACCGCGCCCTTCAGCTGGCAGTAGGAGCAGGTGCAGCGGCGGGCGGTATGAAGACCATCCTTCAATTTGACATTGAAGCGAACGGTTCTGCAGTGGCAGGCTCCGTCTAGGTGCTGAACGTCGAGATTCATTGGATGGTCCATCTGATTTGAGGCGCGATTGACACAGTTCATAGTGATTGGATGGCCGGTGCTCAAGGGTCTCCCACACCGCCGAGGAATGCCTCGTGGTCCAAATCGCCACATTCTCCGGGGAGCTGTCGCTGAGCGGTAGCCCGATCGGGCAAGCCGGCATCGTGATTGTTTGTCAACGCGTTCGCGATGCAGTTGCTGGCCCGGAACCCGTAAAATCGGGTAGGCTCTATGGCCTCTCCTCATGCAAGCAGCTACCTTCGCGCGATCTTACAGGCTGCCTGCTGYGACAACCAACAGACGGAGACGAGATTGCCGCGACTGATTTGGCTCATCCTGACCGCTGCACTGGCACTCGTCGTCACCTTGGCGGCGGCGTGGTCTTCGCTGGCAATTTGGTACCGCTTGCCTGTTCCGGAGTTCGCCAGAGGTTTTGCCGCCGGTCTGTTCGGCCTTTTCGGGCTGTGCGTGATCACGATGCTTTTCGGTCGTCGGCGTCGCTGGGCAATATTCGCATTCACGATCGCGTTCGTCGCGGTGTTGGCCTGGTGGTCGACGATCAAGCCCATCGGACAGGCCGACTGGGCTCCTGATGTCGCCCGCCAAGTCACGGGTGAAATCGACGGTGACATGCTGACCCTGACCAACGTCCGCGACTTCGAATGGCACGGCAAAGACGATTTTACGGAGCGATGGACGGCCCGTACCTACGACCTCGGCAAGCTGCGGACAATCGACCTGTTCATGTCATATTGGGCGGGACCGAAGATCGCACATGTCATCATGAGCTTCGGCTTCGAGGACGGCGAGCAACTCCCCTGGTCGATCGAAGTGCGTCGTCGGGCGGGTGGAGAGTTTTCGCCGCTCGCCGATCTGTTCAAGAGCAATCCGCTTGTGATCATCGCCGCGGATGAGCGCGACGTTGTCGGCGTTCGCTCAAACTTTCGCGGCGAAGACGTGCAGATCTACCGGCTCAAAGCGTCTCCGGCAGCCGTACAGCTCCTGCTGCGCCAGTACGTCGCCGATGCCAATGCGCTTGCCAAGACCCCGGCGTTTTACAACTCGATCACGACCAATTGCACGACAACCGTCGTAAGGATGATGCGCCTGGTTGGTGACACCGTGCCGCTCGACTGGCGGCTCATCGTCAACGGCTACCTCCCCGACTACGCCTATGATCGCGGTGCCCTGGATCCATCGGTTCCGTTGGCGCAACTCAGAGCCGTTTCCCATATCGACCAGCGGGCGCGAGACGATGGCTTGTCGCCGAATTTCTCAAAGGCAATCCGTGTCGGCGTGCCGTCTCCAGCCCTTCCACACGGACAGTAGGGCGGCCTGACATCGAACGAAAAAGGGGCTCGCAGCAGGTGACGGCGAACCCCTTTTTTAAGCAAAGTCAATGCACTGCCATGTCTTACATGCGTGCTGCACATATGCCCTTGCAGCACCATGAAGATGCGCCCTTTTAATTAAGCAACAGTTAATATGACAAAAATCCGTGTTTGCGCTGTATCATTGCGGCGAGCACGTTCTTCCACGCAACCGAACAGCGACCTCCCGTTACCACGAGATTGACAATATCGCTCGGTTCGATGAAGGCTTGGGGCACAGCCAGGCGTTGCCTGCGTGCACTCGGCCAGCATCCGGGAGGAGAGCGACATGGATATCCGCAACGTGTGTCAGGCGGTCCTGACTTTTGCCGCACTCTCAATCGTCGCCGCACCCACGCTCGTTGCCACGCCTGCCATGGCGCAACTGCGCACGCTGCAGGGCACGGTTTCCTATCGCGAGCGCATCGCCCTGCCCCCGTCGGCGAAGGTTGAGGTCAAGCTCGTCGATGTTTCCCGGGCAGACGCACCGGCAATAACGATAGCCCGCACCTCGATCAGGCCGAAGCATCAGGTGCCGATCCCCTATGAACTTCGCTTCGACAGTGCCCGCATCCAAGCCAGTCACCGCTATGGCCTGCAAGCGCGCGTCACCGTTCAGAACGAGTTGATGTTCACGACCACCGATCACCACGCGGTCTTTGGCGGCGGGAAGGACAATACCGACATCATCGTCCGCCGCGTTGCCTCAAAGCCGAAACCGGCAGAGGCCGGGCTCGAAGGCCACTGGTTGGCCGAAGACATCCGCGGCGGTGGCGTCATCGATCTGCTTCAGACCGTGCTGGAGCTCGCAAACGGTGGCACCGTCAGCGGTAGCGGCGGATGCAACCGCATCGTCGGCAAGGCGAACATCGCCGGCGACAAGATCACATTCGGCCCGATCGCAAGCACTCAAATGCTCTGCCCTCCTGCCGCCATGGATCAGGAGGCCAAGTTTCTTGCTGCACTGAAGGATGTGAAAGGCTGGCGCGTCGATCCCGCCAGAAGCAAGCTTCTGCTCCTTGATGTGGAAGGCAAGACGATCGTCGTCCTTGCACGCAAGTAGGGCGCTCTTGACCCCGTCCCGGGCTCAGTCGAACCTAAGCCTGGTCTTCTGCTGCCCGTCCTCGTCGAAATTGGCAGGCCGCAGCCACGCTTCGAAACCGGCCTTCAGGCGCGGCCAATCCGCGTCGATCATGGCAAACCATGCCGTATCGCGGTTCTTCCCTTTGGCGACCATGTGCTGCCGGAAGATCCCTTCGAACGTGAAGCCGAAACGCAAGGCGGCCTTCTTGGAGGGTTCGTTGAGATTGTTGCACTTCCATTCAAAGCGCCGATACCCCAGCGTGTCGAAGGCATGGCTGGCAAACAGGAAGAGTGCTTCGGTCGCAATGCGCGTACGCGCCATAGCAGGCCCCCACAAAATGTTGCCGATTTCGATCACTCCGTTTGCCGTATCGATGCGCATCAGAGCCTGGCGTCCCTCGGCAAGCCCGGTCGCCTTGTCGATCACCGCAAAAAACAGCGGATCCTGCGATGCGGCAGCCTTTTCCAGCCATGGCGAAAAGGCCTGCAGATCGGCGGGCGCCTCCTCGAACAGGTAGCGGAAACGGTCATCTGAACCGGGTTGCCGGGCCGAGGCTAAAAGATCGTTGCCGTGCCGCGCCGGGTCCAGCGGTTCAAGACGTGCATAGCGGCCGTCCATCGGCATGCGGTCCGGGCGCGCCACGCCCTTCCAGTCTGTGAGGTCCATCGAGAATCCTTGTCTGTGCATAATGTCGTCGCTGTGCAGAATATCACGTGGCAAAACAGTTCCTCGTGAACCGCTTTGCAGCCAGTCTGTTTTTCGCTTAAAGAGGTCTGGCGTAAACTTCCACTTTGATCATTCCCTGCAGACCACTTTGAAAGCCCATGTCTCTCACCTCCTCCGCGTGGCTGCCGATAGAACGAGCTGCTGGCGACCTCGAAGGTCAGGTTTACCGGGAGATGCGGGACCGCATTCTTTCTGGGCATATCGCCGCCGGTCAGCGCTTGCCGTCAACGCGGGCGCTCGCTGCATCGCTCGGCCTCGCACGCTCGACGATCGTGAACGCCTATGAGCGATTGAAGGCGGAAGGCTATCTCGAGGCGACCACCGGGTCGGCAAGCCGTGTCGCCTTGCTTTCCATGTCGCCTTTCGGGGTAAGTCATGCGCCTCCCCTGCCCCCGCCGGCGGCAGCGGCACCAACGGCCCATGAAATGCTGCTGGAACCCGGAGTGCCCGATCTATCCGATTTTCCGCATGCGGTCTGGGCACGCTACCTCGCCTCCCGGGCTCGCGCACTGCGCATCCACGACCTCGGTTATGGCGATGCCTGTGGCATTCTCGATCTCCGGGTGGCCATCGTCGAACATCTCTCCGCCACCCGCGGCGTGACAGCCCTGCCCGAGCAGGTGCTGGTCGTACCGTCGACACGGGTGGCAATCGATCTGCTAGCTTCCTTGAGACTGCGCGCCGAGGGCAGCGATATCGCCTGGGTGGAAGAACCCGGATATCCCGCCGCAAAATCCCTGCTGCGCGCCGCCGGTGCACGCCTCGTGCCGGTTCCCTGCGACGAAAGCGGCATCGACGTCAGCCAGGCCGAAGGTCCCTCGCCACGGCTGATATACGTGACCCCGTCCCACCAATACCCAACAGGCGCGACGATGACCCTTAAGCGTCGGCTTGCCTTGTTGGAAATGGCGCAGGCACGCGGCGCACTGGTGCTAGAGGACGATTACGACAGCGACTTTCAATATGGTTCGCGCCCGATTGCAGCACTGCAGGGCATAGACCGCCATGATGTCGTTGCCTATCTCGGCACCTTTTCGAAGATCCTGGCGCCTGGCCTGCGCGTCGCCTATGCCGTCGTCCCGTCCTGGTTGGTGGCGGACGCGTCGGCGGCGCTGCGCATGCGCGGGGCCGCCGTCTCGATCCATATCCAGGCAGCACTCGCCGATTTCATCCGCGACGGCCGTCTGCGGGTGCACCTGAGACAGATGAATGCGAAGTATGCGGAAAAAATGACGGCAACCATCCAGGCGCTGACGCACCACTGCGGCCACCTCCTCGAAGTTGGCAGCGGCTCCGGAGGCCTGCAGCTCGCGACCTGGTTCCACGACACCGCTGCTGAAGACGAGACGGTTGCCGCAGCTCTCCGTCTGCGTGGAATGGCGCCGCAATCCATGTCGCGCTTTCACCTCGGCGCTCCACGGCCCGGACTGCTGTTCGGGATCGCGCGCGTTGAACCTAGTGATATCGACAGTGTCGCGTCGAAACTCTCCCGGCTGCTTGACGAGCATTTTGCCGCCATCCCGGCACGGCGATGACGGTCGTCCCTATAGGCCCGGGATCAGCGTGAAGAGTTCCTGTGCGCGCTTGACCCCGCGCAGCGCGTGCTGGCCGATCGGCAACAGGTTGTCGAGCTGCGCCTGCGGAACGATTGCCGCGAAGCTTGCCGACATCAGCACCTTGCGCTGCAAAGACCGACAGAGCGACACGATGCGGCTGACCTCGTTCACCGCCGGCCCTATGACGGTGAAGTCGAGACGGTCCTTGCTGCCGATATTGCCGTAAAAGACGTCTCCCATGTGCAGGCCGAGATAGACGTCCGTGACGGGGCGTCCCTCGATACGGCGCTGTGCGTTCAGATCGGCCAAGCGCCTGTCGAGCATCGCGCGAGCCCTCAACGCCGCCGCGCAGGCCTCCGTTGGTTTCCTGCCCTTGAAGATGGCAAGCGTCCCGTCGCCCATCAGCTTCAGCACTTCACCGCCCGCCTCCTGAATGGAGGATATCACCGCGTCGGCGTAGTCGTTCAGCATCGGTATGATCTCTTCCGGATCGACGGTATCCGATATGTGCGTGAAATTGGCGAGATCGGAAAACCAGAGTGCCGCCGAAATACGATCGCTCCGCCCTCTGGTAATCTTGCCGTGCAGGACCTGCTTGGCCGCATCTTGGCCGAGGTAGACCTTGGCGATCGTTCCGGCCACGCCGCTGACGGTCACGCATTTTACGGCGAGCGCCAGGCAGGGAAGCAATTCGCGCAGCGCCACCAGATCGCTCTCGGCAAAGCCTTCCCCCGCCCGCGTTGCGAAGTGCGAGAAGAAGCAGTCGATCTCGCCGATCGTCCCCTCGTCGCCGAAGCGATGGGCCATGGCGATAAAGTCCGTGAAACCTGACGCCTTCAGCTCGTCCAGAAAATAGAAATCGACAGGATCGCCATGATGAAGGCGCCGCCGCACCTCGTTCGCGTCTTCGGTTTCCAGATAGTGGAAGGCGGAGCGGAGCCAGTTGTCCGCGAAATTGCCCGGTCCGGAGACGCCATATTCCGAAACGCGCTCGATATGTTGTCGGGCGTCCCAACGAAAAGCACGCCCCTCGTAGATCGGATGGAGCGTATCCATCACCGCGACGGACCGCTCGATCGGCATCCCATTGGCGCGGCACCGCTCGCAGAAACCGGAAAGCAGGTCTGCTTCCGACATGCCCTTCAGCCCGCTCTGCATCAGCCAAGCGGTGATTTCGATGACGTGGCGATCGTCCACGGCTGTCTCCTGGTCGCGGGGCGTCCGTTGTTGTTCGGGCCGGCCGGGTGCTACCTCAGGCCGAGCCACTGTTCACCGCTGGTCAAAGGGACGCCTGGACCGGTAAACTTCAGGAATAGGAAGATGGCCCTCGCGGACCGCCCACAATGTCGGTTGACGGTGGTCAGTTGATGATGGCCACGCTGGCTGTCCGCCCGGCGACCAATGCCGTCCCCTCCGGCAGGTCGTCGAGAGCCACCCGGACGGGTATGCGCTGCGCCAGCCGCACCCAGGTAAACGTCGGAGTGACGTTGGCGAGTTGAGCGCTGGTATCGCTGCGCTCGCGATCTTCGATACCCCCGGCGACACCGTCGACATGGCCCTTCAGCGGGGTCTTGCTGCCCATGAGATAGACCCGCGCTTCATCGCCGACCTTGATACGATCGAGCTTGTTTTCCTCGAAGTACCCGGAGATATAGTAGGAGTCGCTGTCGATCAGCGCGGTAACCGCGCTTCCGGCCGTGACGTAGTTGCCAGGGCGCATCGAGAAATTCGTCAGAACGCCGTTGACGGGCGCCCGCACCACGGAGCGATCGAGATTGAGCTGCGCCGTGTCTCGGCTGATGACGGCCTGATCGTAGGTCGCTTCGTCCTGATGCACGGTCGTCTCGGCCTGCTGGATCTTCTGACGGGTGACCGAGCTTTCTGCGAGCTTGCGATAAAGCTCAAGGTCGCTCTTGGCCATGTCGAGCGCGGCCTTGCTGCTCTCCATCTGGGTTTCGGCCTGGCGCAATGCGAGCGCGAACCGCGCCTGGTCGATGCGGAAGATGACGTCGCCCTTGCGAATCGTCTGGTTGTCCCTGGCTTCGACCTCGCTGACAATGCCGGACACATCGGAGGCAATGCGGACCACGTCGGCGCGAACCTTGCCGTCGCGCGTCCAGGGTTCGTCCATGTAGTAGTCCCAGAGATGCCAGCCGAGCACACCCGCCAGCGCCACGACGGCGCCGGTCAGCAGGAAGCGGCCGGAGTAAGCGAGAAGCGATTTCATAATGACACCTTGTTGAGAGACAGCGCGAGAGCGCCGAGCAGGCAGAAATACATGGCCGTATCGAAGAGCGGCCGGTGCCAGACGAGGCGGTAGAAGCCGGCGAAGGAAAGCACGCGCCGCAGGATTGCGCTGAGAATGAAGGCGACGACGGCAATGGCGGCGAGCGTCGGTATGAAGACACCGTAGAGATCGATTTCCGCTCTCATGCTGCGTTCTCCCTTGCTGGTTGAGCGCCGGCCTTGCCGCTGGCGGCCGGCAGCGCCGAGGCCGCATCTGGAAAGAGACTGTATCGGAGCGCGGTGACGGCCCGGCATGTGCCGTCAACCGCCGACGACCTGGTAAGGTCGACGAGCTGCTGCAGGGCATGATCGAGCGTCTTGAGGAGGCCGTCGTTTGGTTGGGCATCGCGCTTGCGCTGCTTGTCCTGATAATGATCGGCTACACCGGCAAGCACGTTGTCGATCGCATCGCGCTTGTCGCGGGCCAGCAACTGCCTGTGGCGCTGCAGCTCCATCGTGTTCAGCCCGTTGCGCAGATCGCGCAGGATATCGGTCTGGGCGATGGCAGATTCTGCCGGGATCATTGCAAGCCTTGGCGCCACCAGCCCGAACCGATCGACCATGCGGTAGAGCAACCGCGCAAAGTCCGGTCCGTCCCGCTTGCGCGCTACAGCCACGATATCGGCCCAGCCCGACCGAAGAACCCGGTAGGCGCTCCACTCGGCGCCGACCGAGCGGACCAGCGCCGTCGTGCCGCAGGCGACGATCATCCCCACGATCATGGCCATGTTCGAGTTCAGGAACGACGCCAAATCGAGGTTCAGCCGATCCTGCAAGGCAAGCATGTTCGGAAAGTTGACGCAAAAGCCCAGGCCGTAGAGCGCGAGCGACGGCCGGGTCATCATCAGCCCCGCGGGGATGAGAACCAGCCCAAGCGCGGCGGCCAGCGGCACATAGCCGTGGATCAGTGGCATCAAACCGAACTGAAAGATGAAGGCAGCGATCACCGTGACGATCGCGACGTTCAGGAATTTCAGCATCATCGGAGCAGGATCGTCCATCGTTGAAAAGATGCAGCAGAGCACGCCGGCCATCATCGCGGCGGCACTTCCCTGCGGCCAACCGGTAAAGATCCAGATCGCCGTCGCGATGAAGGTGGCGAGCATCACCGACAGCCCCGAGTGAACGGCCATGCCGTAGTCCTTGTGGATCGGCGCGCGGTCGAACAGCGTGCCGAAACGCTTCCAGCGCAGGTCATGGCGAGTACCGGTCTCGATATCCTGACTCAGGGCCAGACAGTCGCCCCAGATCTGCAAGAGGTCGCGAAGGCGAGCCGTGAAGTTATGAGCGAGAAGCCCTTTCCACTGGTCCTGCTCGCGGCCTTCCCGTTCTGCCCTCTCCATCAGTGACAGAAGCTCCAGCCTCTCGTCGTCGCCGTACGGCGCCTTGGATGCGAGCATGCCGGTCACTCTATCGATCAACTCATTGACCGCAGGCGTGAACGTGCCGTCCGTTGCCCTGCCAAATGCGTGCAGAACGTCGGCAAGACCCGAGACGATCGGCAGCATCGCGACCATCCTCTGCTGGAGGGTTCTTGTGCGGCCGACCATATCGCGAAGGCCCGACGTATCGTAGGCGACATGGGTGGTGAAACTGTGCAGATCGACCGCATCGGCAGCAAGCCTGCGGGCAGCTCCCTGGAGCGGAGCGTCCCGCCCCTTGCCATTCAGCGTTCCAATCGCGAGCTCCGCCCCGTCCTTCAGCCAGGCGTCGATGCGCGCAGCGAGGACGGGTCCGGCGTGGCGCGGAAAGGCCACGCGATTGACGACTGCGGCACAGATAATGCCGAGCGCAATCTCTTCCACCCGGGCCGTTGCATAGGTGAAGGCCGTGTCCGGGTTGGCAACGATCGGAAATCCGGTCAGCGCCGTCGTATAGCCGGCCAGCATGAACGAATAGCTGCGCGGCGTGCGGTCCAGCAGGCTGACGCCGAGGCAGAACGCCATCCAAAGTGCAATCGCCAGCGTCAGAAGCTCCGGCGAATTGACGAGGTTCGGGATCAGGATGACGGTAACGGCGCCGCCGAGCGCCGTGCCGATCAGCCGGTAGATCGCCTTCGACGTGCTCGCGCCCGACAAGGGGTGCGCCACGATATAGACGGTACCGACGGCCCAATAGGGATTGGTCAGATCGAAGCACAGCGCGATCAGGAGCGCCAGCATGGCTGCGGCGAAGGTCTTGATGGAAAAAACGACGTCCGCGACACTCGGGCCGATCGTATTACTGCTGCTCGTCATTGTCCTGTGTTCCGGCTAGGGCCGCGGTCTTCTCGGCGATCGCGCGCAGAACGGCCAGGGCTGCTTCGACCTGTTCCGGGTCGATATCGCCAAGGATCTGTTCTCGCAGCTCTGCCGCACAGCCTTCGGCGCGCTCGGCGACCGCTGTGCCCCCTTCGGTCAGTTGCACCAGCTTGATGCGTCGGTCCGCCTCATCGGGCACCCGGCAGATCAAGCCATCGTTCTCCAGACTGTCGAGCACACGAACGAGTGTCGGCCCTTCCACGCCGACCCGCTCGGCAAGCACATTCTGCGGGATCCGGTCGCCATGGCGCAGCAGCGCGATCAACGGCGCGGCGCTGGCATCGGAAAGCTTGTGCTCTGTCAAGACGGCGTTCAATGCCCGGCGCCATCCGCGCCCGCAAATCATCAGCAAGGGTGCGAACTCAGCCCAGGTCTTGTTCATTCTTTTCGTCATGAAATTAGATAACATCCTATCGATTAGAATTCAATGGTATTTCGCATGCGGCGCGGCCATGGGTTACCGAATTGCTTCAGACGCTCTCACGCTCCCCAAAATCTCGCGTTGAGGCACGTGGCACGGGTGTGAAAAATTAACCGTCATCGACAATGCTCACTTGGCGAATCACTCAGCGCCCGTTGTTGATGGAGACCCCATGCGCCGCCTTGCAGTCCTCGCCGCATTGTCCCTTCTCGCGGGCTGCGTGAGTGGTCCGGATCACGTCCCTCCGGAGATGCCGCTTCCGGCCAAGTTCAAAGAGGGCGGGACGAAAGGCGACGGCGACGTTTCGACGATTGCCTGGTGGACAGCCTATCGCGATCCGCGGCTGAACTCGC
>NZ_JBFTOF010000031.1:0-60920 GCF_056397845.1 Rhizobium sp. 05L419 | reverse complement strand
GGGCCAGGTACATGACCCTTGAGACCATGGCGCAAATGAGCGATGATCCCCAAATCAGTCTGCCCGCTGTGGCACGCTGATATCCTCCGGCTCTATGTCGGAAAGCACGGCCTCCGCCGCGACCTACACCACCTCCGGGGACACGATCGCTAGCTCGACGGGCGTGAATGCCGACGATGTGTTCCAGCACATGGTCCTCGACCCCTCAACGCACGATATTGCTTCCCCAAACGCAATATACGCGTGTATTGTAGGTTTGGATTGTTATTCATTGACCGCAGAAGCTGTATTTTTCGTTAGGATTGAGGATGCCGATTGCTGGGTGGCTTCATAGCGGAAAGCTTCATGTTGTTGATCGCATATATCTCCGTTTGTCCAAGAACAAGGTTATCGACGGGCTTTGGGTTGGCGTCTTAAGCAATGAGGACGGACAGGAGGTCTTATCGCGTTTGCAGCAAGCCCTGAATCTAATCAAAACCTGCGATCCGCACCGATACAATCGCGTCCGGCGTGAGTTAAAGAGCATTTTGATCATCTATCTTTTCGGCCCAGCTGGTAGTTTCAGTTCCGAGCATCGGCGCTGTCAGTTGGACGTAGAATTCGTAATGACATCGCGGCCGGAGGTCATCGCTTCGACGATCATACATGAAGGTACCCATGCGTACCTGTTCCGTCGCAACATCCCGTATAATGAGGAGAACCGTCACCGAGTGGAGAAGGCCTGCATCCGTCAGGAAATGGCTTTCGCAAAAAAGGTGCTGGGTGGTGACGCTCTGATCCAGAGCATCGAGCACGAACTTGAGCTTCCGCCGGAGGCCTGGTCCCGCTCCGCTTTACATGAGCTTCGACGCGCATCTCTCGTGTCGGCCGACGTCAGGCTGCCGCGTTGGCTTCACAATATGGCCATTGGCGTCTTCGATCGGCGGCATCGGTCCCGCTGACTTGATCCCTCCGACAGCGTTGAATTCGAGAGACGCTGGTTCCTCGCGGACGACGCGCTGCGAACTTCTCCAGCGACGGAGGCTTGTCGTTCGCCCAGCGTGTCGGAAACAGGCTCTCGCTCATGCCCTCCATTTATCGGAGAAGGGCAGATGCGACATTGTGGAACACTAGATCTGGTTAACACCTGTACGAACGGGATAAGCCATCTTTCAAATAACAAAGCCCCTCTCCGCGCTCGCGGAGAGGGGCTACGATTGTGGGGTATCGACAGTGGTTACCGCTTGAGGTTCACCAGTACGTCCATGATGTCGGAACCGGTCTGAAAGACTTTGGAGTTTGCGGTGTAGCTTCGCTGCGCCTCGATCATTTCTGTGAGCTGTCCCGCTAGATCAACGTTGGACTCCTCGAGCGAACCAGATTGCACGCTTCCAAGGCCATTGTTCTGCGGAAAACCGGTGACCGTGACGCCTGACTGACCGTTTGCGGAATAGACGTTACCATTCAGGACAGTGAGCATGTCCGGGCTGGCGACCTGTGCCAACGGAATGCGGTACAGCGGCTTCGGATCGGCGTCCTTGTATGTCGCGTATACCGTGCCGTCCTTTTCGATTTTGACGCCCGTAACAGGGCTGGCGGACTGGCCGTCGGTCTTGCCTTTGAACGAAAAATCGGAGGCCAGTTGCCCCATCCCCCCGAAATCCATGGCGATGGCCTGCCCATTCGTTGGATCCGTTATACCAAGCAAGCCGGTGCTGGTCTGCTTGCCATTGGCATCAAATTTCAGCGTGCCGCCCCCGACAGGGCCGGAGCTGTATGGGAAGGACGACGTGCCGCCAGTCGCCTTGTCGGCATTTCGGAAAATCGCAACTTGCCAGCTTGAATCGACCGGAGGCGTTGCCGTCGGATTGCCGTTCGCTGTCTTGGTGAAGTAGATATCATACATCACCGTGTTACCAAGGCTGTCGTATCCAACCAGCGATGTCTTCTTCGTGTCGGTAGTTGCCGAGGCAAGATTGGCACTCGGAAGCGTGGCTGTACCAGTTGGTGCCACGGCCTGGTTCGAGTCCAGGTTGCCGGTGAACGTTCCCGTGCTTGAAGCAATGGCCGTCAGTCCGCTCTGCAGAACATTAATCGGCACAAGCCCATCGAAGCCGTTTACGACGACCGCTGGAGCGCCTCCATCGTAAGAATATCCCATCAACTTGAAGCCCGCAGAATTGACAAGGTTCCCATCGCCATCGGGTAGAAAGTCGCCCGCGCGGGTCAATACTGTCGTGCCATCAGCGGCCTGGACGATGAAGAAGCCGTCACCCTGAATGGAAAGGTCCGTTGTCGATGTCGTTGCGGAATAGCTTCCGGCTTCGGAAATGTTGTAGCGCGTAGTCGATTGGACGCCGCCAGAATTGTAGTTGCCGGACGATGACGGAAGTACCAGCGTCGAGAATGCGACCGAAGCACTCTTGTAGCCTGTGGTGTTCACGTTGGCGATGTTATCGGCGACAGTACTCAGGCGGTTCGCCTGTGCGTTCATGCCGGATACTGCCGTTTTCATACTGCCGAAAATGCTCATCTTGACCTCGATTGCTGATGGGGCTTGATGAAGAATGGGCCACTCCGCTTGTGTGAGGCTGGTGTCTGACGACCATTGGCGGTCTGCGAGCAACGAGTATCCGTCCAGATTTCAAACGCTTGCATGTTGTCGTCGATAGCAAGCTTCGGGCAATTTGCCCGCGTAGAGAGACGGTAAAATCCAAAGACGGTAAAGTGAGGCGATGCTCATTCAGTATGATCTGGCCTTATCGGAACCGAAGCTTTTCGCGAAGCTTGCAACAATCAATCTTGCTCCTTAGGTTGCGCGTGGTCGTCACGGATGCAGATCGGGTGACGAGATGGACCATGGCTCGCTGCGGTGGCCTCGCCTCTTTCGCCGAGGTCGATGGACGTCGCGCCCAGAAGCAACTGGGACATGCCTCTGCGGAGATGACCCGCCGATAGCCGATATCAGCGCCAAAGGGACCGTTTCCGGGTGTATTTGACCAAGGCTTCAGGCGTTAGTGCCGCCCACCTGATCGACAGCCCGCCATAGCCATTGCTTTCGACAGCTTGTGGAAATCACGACCTCATCCAGATGCCAAATGTCATGTCGCGAGCTACAGAATGCGTGATGCTACAACCGCACCGTCCGACATGAATGGCTCGACCAATACATCATCGAAAGCATCGAGGAGGCACAAGAAATTCGCTACTCGGGCTGCGAGCACCAACAAGGCCAAGTGTCGGTTCCCCCCACCGGATCTTCTCTCATCCGAGAGCAATGCCTACAACTGCGGAGGCCCGACCTTAACCGTGAGCTTGTTGAGCGTGCCGTCAAAGCGGAATGGCACTTTATAGTCCTTGTCGTCCACCGGGGTGCGGGTGTCGATGCCGACATCGAATGACTCGTCGATCGTCACGAGGAACGGTATGGTATGAGGGATCGATTGCTCCGCGACCTTTGTGTCATCGACACTCAGCACGCCTTTGCCGCCCTTGCCAAAACCGGGGCCGTCATAGGTGAAGTCAAACGCGACGGTGTGTTTGCCGGGCGTCAGTGCTTGGTCACCTGCCCACTTGAAGCGTTCAAGAGCCAGAAGATTGTAGGTGAAGACGGGCTTGCCTTTCAGCAGGTACAGGCCATAGCCGCCGAAGCGGCCGCCCAAGGTCGCGAGCATGCCGTCCCCACCGCCCTCTGGAACCTCGACGTCGGCGGTAACCGTGTAAGAGCGGTTCAGCGGACTTGGTGCCGATGCGGCCGGCAGGCCGGACAGTTCGCCGGTATACACGAACTCATTGCGGCCGGCAGTCGCGCTGGGCCGCGGCGCGAGGAGACGGGCGGCGACAGAGTTGTCCAAAGGCAGCACCTGGTATTTCGCTGCCTCGACGAGGAAGAGCTGCTGCATATCGCGTAGCTTGTCCGGATCCTTGGCGGCGAGGTCATTGAACTGCGAGTAGTCTTCGGTGAGGTTGTAGAGTTCCCAGTTATAGCCATCGATCACGTTGGGAAGCTTGCCCAGTCCCATCAACCAAGGGCCGGCGGGCGGCGTGGTGGAGGCAATCCAGCCATCGTGGTAGATCGCACGGTCGCCGAACATCTCGAAATACTGGGTTTTGCGAGCGGAAGGCACGTCCTTGCCCCCCTTCGTCCAGGTGTAGGCCATGCTTACGCCTTCGATTGGCTTCTGAGCGATACCATCGATGGTCTGCGGTGCTTCAATGCCGGTCGCCTCAAGGATCGTTGGCACGATGTCGATGACGTGATGGAACTGGCTGCGAACGCCACCTTTGTCGGTGATGTGGCCGGGCCAGGACATCGCCATACCCTGCCGGGTACCCCCGAAGTGCGAAGCGATCTGCTTGGTCCACTTGAAGGGCGTATCGAAGGCCCAGGACCAGGCGACCGACATATGCGGCTGGGTCGTCGCGTCGCCCCAGGCGTCGTAATATTTCAACTGATCGGCGACCGGCATGTTGATGCCCTGGATGGCCGCGAGGTCAAATGCAGTGCCAATGGTCGAACCCTCAGCGCTGGTGCCGTTGTCCCCCTCGATATAGATTATGAGAGTGTTGTCGAGCTTGCCCTGCTTTTGGACTTCATCGATGACCCGGCCGATCTCGTTGTCCGCATAGGCAACGTAGGCGGCGTAGACCTCGGCCTGGCGGGCAAACATCTTCTTCTCGTCGGGCGCCAGCGTGTCCCATTGAGGCAGGTCGTCGGGCCAAGGGGTGAGCTGCGTGTTTTCCGGGATCACCCCAAGCCGCTTCTGATTGGCAAAGATCTGGTCACGCATGGCGTTCCAGCCCATGTCGAACTTGCCCTTGAATTTGTCGATCCATTCTTTCGTGGGCTGATGCGGGGCGTGGGTAGCGCCCGGTACATAGTACATAAAGAACGGTTTGTCCGGCGTCGCGGCATTGACCTCGCGCAGATACGTGATGGCATCATCCGCCATGCCCGTGATCATGTTGTAGTTGGGATTTTCGTTCCAAGGGAAGATCTGACTGTGGTTGCGGAACAACCATGGAGTCCACTGGTCCGTCTCCCCGCCCATGAAGCCGTAGAAATAGTCAAAACCCATCCCCGAGGGCCATTGGTCAAAGGGGCCGGAGGTTGAGATCGCATAGGTCGGCGTATTGTGGTTTTTGCCGATCCACGAGGTGGCATAGCCATGTTCCTTGAGGATCGTGCCGATGGTGCCGTTGTTCGGCCCGATGATCGAATCGTATCCCGGAAAGCCGGTGGACTGTTCGGCGATCACCCCGAAACCTGCCGAGTGGTGATTGCGCCCGGTGATGAGCGCTGCGCGCGTGGGGGAGCAGAGGGCGGTGGAATGGAACTGAGTAAAGCGCAGCCCGTCCGCCGCAATCCGGTCGAGGGTGGGCGTGGGTATGACCCCGCCAAAGGTACCTGAGACGCCGTAGCCCGCGTCGTCTGTCATGATCAGCAACACGTTTGGTGCGCCCTTGGGCGGCACAACCGTCGGTGGCCACCATGGCTTCGAATCCTGAGCATCAAGATTGATCGTTCCGCCAAACGGCGGCGGCGCTGCTGGCAGCGACTGGCCGTCGATCGTTGAGGTGGCGCTGGGTGACCCCGCTGCCCCGGTGACTACCTGTTGAGCGGCAGCGGGGAGGCACGAAAAGCAACTGGCGGCGAGCAATGCTAAATAGGCGCAGGTTTTCATCACTGAATGCTCCCCATGAAATGCAACATGAACAGGCTCCAGAGAGTGTCAGATTATCAGCCGCCAGGGCAGTAAGTTACAGTAAAATACGGCGCGGGGGCCTTCACACGTGGCGTTGGCGACCCCGTTGCCTGCCGATGTCGCTGCAGCTGATCCGTGAAATACACGCACGATTGCTGGAAAGCGGGCGCGGCGGTACCAAGAATCTTCGTGAGCGACGCTCGAATCCAAGCCAGTTCGGCGTCAGCAGGACAACAAACATCGAGGCACCGACGGATACGGCGAAATTGCCCCAGAACTCAACGCCGCAGGTGGTTACATTCTTGAGCTGGAAGGCAACGATCACGTGGCGACCGGGACGCCCATCACCTGGTTCTGGATATCATGGAAGGCCTTGTGGATTTTGTTGGTGTATTCGCTGATCGCGCTTCCTCGGTCTTCCCTTTGATTTTCTCGTATGAGAATTCCGAAGCGAAGAGCTTGTACCCCTCCTGAGTCTTCGAAACCAGTTCGCGCAGATGGAATACCAGATATTTGAAGCGGTCGGCTTCCGGTTGCTGACGGCACAGCTCGATGCCATTGGAAGCCAGGATCGCCATCTTCTGATCCTTGTGGACTTTCTCGAAAACGAAGGATTCGAGTTCATCAGGAGACGGGAAGTGAGAGAACCGAGGGCCGCAATTTTATAGGCGATTGGAATGCGTAGCCGACCGGGGCCGAGGAACGTTGCCTCCGCTCGATGAGGGTCGACGAATGCAGGAGCTTCGGACAGCGCTTTCACAAGCCTGAGGGCGTTTCTGTACCGTGTGATCGATTTTGGAATGACGAAATCGTTATAAGCATACCGATCCCCGATCACATAGTATCGCGGCGCCCGACCTGACACGGTTCGCGGGTGCCGCGATCAATCCGTCCACATCGCGGGCAAGCTGTCCGAGGCCAGTACGGGGATCGGATATCTCGACAGCGATGGTCTTGTCGACTTCCATCTTGTCGGCGTCACCTTTGATTTTGATCGCCGAGTTTTCGTATGCAACGTCATCGCAGTGGATGAGCTTCAGAGTTTCGAGGATGGATGCCTCGGCGATTTGCAGCCGGCGTCAAAGGAACTGACGTATGTATCAAAGGTATGTGACGAACCGCACGATCAGACGGATTCTGTAACCAGCTTGGTGTTGAAATAATTGTCCATCGCCTCCGTGCCACCTTCGGATCCATAACCAGAATCCTTTGTTCCGCCAAAGGGCAGTTCCGGCAGCGCGAGACCATGATGATTGATCGACACCATTCCGCTTTGAATATCACGGCCGAGGGCGGCGCTTGTTCTTGCAGAAGTCGTATAGGCATAGGCTGCCAAACCAAACGGGAGGCGGTTGGCTTCCGTGATGGCCGCTTCATAGGTCGAAAAAGGGCTCACCACGGCGATTGGGCCGAAAGGCTCTTCGTTCAATACCCGGGCGTCTAGCGGCACGTCGGTGAGGACGGTGGGTTTGTAGAAATTCCCGCGGTTGCCAATGCGGTGGCCCCCAGTCGCAATCTGTCCTCCCCGCGATACAGCATCGACCGTTAACGCTTCCATGGCCTCGATTCGTCTGCCGTTTGCAAGCGGTCCCATTGTGACGCCCGCATCCAGTCCGTTGCCCACTTTGATCGCCTCTGCCGCCTTGACAAAGCCATCGAGGAATCTGGCGTAGACCTTCTCATGGATGAGGAACCGGGTTGGAGCAACGCAGATCTGCCCCGCATTGCGGAATTTCGCTCCCGCCAAGATCCTGATGGCGAGATCGATGTCGGCGTCGTCAAACACGATCGCCGGCGCGTGACCGCCAAGTTCCATGGTCACCCGCTTCATATGGGCACCGGCAAGAGCCGCAAGCTGTTTGCCGACGGGTGTCGAACCCGTGAACGAGATCTTGCGAATAATAGGATGGGGGATGAGGTAATTGGAGATATCTGTGGGCACGCCATAGACGAGATTCAGCACGCCGGCAGGCAGGCCAGCATCGACGAATGCGCGGACGAGCTCGGCACAACTCGCGGGCGTCTCTTCCGGCCCCTTGAGAATAACGGAGCAGCCTGCCGCAAGACCAGCAGCTACCTTGCGCACGGCCTGGTTCAATGGAAAATTCCAAGGGCTGAACGCGGCGACGGGACCGACCGGTTCCTTGATGACAATCTGGCGAACATTGAGAGACCGGGCAGGCACGACCCGTCCGTATGCGCGCCGCGCCTCCTCGGCGAACCAGTCGATCGTGTCGGCCGCCCCAAAAGTTTCCAATCTGGATTCCGCGAGCGGCTTCCCTTGCTCGAGCGTCATGATCGTCGCGATCTTCTCGACCCGGTCCCGCAGCAACTGCGCGGCCGTGTGCAACAGCTTGGCGCGATCGAATGCGCTGACCTGAGACCAGACCGCGAACCCGGTTGAGGCTGCGGCAAGGGCGTCGTCCAGGTCGTCCCGCCCGGCATTCTCTACGGTTCCAATGACGTCATCGGATGCAGGATTGACGATCGAAAAACGCTCATTCGAGCCGTCGCGCCAGGCACCGTCGATGTAGAGTTTGGTTTGCGGATAGTCCGACATCACGTTCTCCGATGCTTTGAAATCAGTAACCGAGGGCGCAACCATCCTTGCGATGATCAGAGGCGCCGAGCAGGGTTCCGTGTTGATGATCGATCCAGACTGCCTGTGCCCCGCCGATGGCCCATTTCGGTGGAATCACCTCAAAGCCTCGGCCCTTGAGATTTTCGCCGATCGCGGTTCGAATGGCTTCCTCGGCTTCAATTGTCATGGTGCCGGGGAGGGGGAACAGACGAGGAAGGTCGACCGCCGATTGGATATCCATGCCATAATCGAACAGCTTCGACAGGAAGTGGGCATGTCCCATAGCCTGATAGTGGCCGCCCATAACACCAAACGAAAGGGTTGCTTTGCCGTTTCGCGTCACCATTCCTGGGATGATCGTGTGCATCGGCCTCTTGCGGGGGCCGATCGCGTTTGGATGACCCTCCTTCAGCACGAAGCTCTGGCCGCGATTGTGGAACAACACCCCGGACTTCGGTGCCATGAGGCCACTGCCGTAGGGATGGAAAATCGAATTGATGAAGCTGACGGAATTGCGGTCTTTGTCGACCACCGAGATGTAGACGGTGTCAGAGTGCTCGACACCATCGATGAAACCACCGGCATCGCAAGCTTCATTCGATTTAATCTTTGAGGCAAGGTTATCGGCGAGTTCGTCTGATAGAAGAAAATCGACGGGGACATTTGAGGCCGCCGCGTCTGCCAACCAGCGTTCACGTGCAGCGTAGGCAAGCCGAGTTGCCTCGACTTCGATGTGCAGGTTGTCGGCGTTTAGAGGATCACCAGACGGCGTGAAACGCTCGAGAATCTTGAGGATCATCAGTGCAATGACGCCTTGTCCATTCGGAGGGCATTCGTGAACCGTCCATCCGCGATAGGTTGCGCTGATCGGCGTTACATATTCCCCTGCGGCGGACGAGAAATCCTCGATAGTGTGCAGACCACCGAGCGAGCGAAGGTAAGAGGCCATGTCTTCGGCGACGTCACCCTGATAAAATGCATCCCGACCGTGGCTGCCGATCGCCGACAACGTCTCGGCCAGTTCCGGCTGACGCTGAATGGATCCAACTACGGGAACTTCATCGTTGTCGAGGAAAATGCGACGCGTTGATGGATCGAGGGCGAGCATGGCGCGCTGGTGCGAAATATCAGCGCAAACGCGCGGTGTAACGCCATAGCCGTCACGCGCAAGCGCGATCGCTGGCGCCAGGATATCGGCCATTGTCATGCGCCCGTGATCGGCGACGAGGCGTGTCCAGGCATCGACGGCGCCGGGAATGGTCACCGCATGAGGCGAAGACCGCGCGATCTCGGAGATACCTTGATCCTTGAACCATTTGAGGTCCATGGCTGCGGGCGTGCGACCAGAACCGTTAAATGCGATCACATGGCCGCCTCCGTTGGGGGCCAGCAACGCAAAGCAATCACCGCCAATACCCGTGGAGCCGGCTTCGACCACGCACTGGACGGCACAGGCCGCCACTGCTGCGTCGATGGCCTTGCCGCCACTTTTGAGGATATCGATAGCCGTCAGGGTTGCCATAGGATGGGAGGTTGCAGCCATGCCGCTACGGCCCACGGCAATCGAGCGCCCCGGATGTTCGAAGTTCCGCATGCTATCTTCCCTTATCGATAGAGGTTGTTGGCGCGCGCCCAGGTGTAGGTGTCATCAAGGGCCCTCTCGGAACGGTCGAACATGTCATTGATCTGTGCTTCCGCAATGATGAGGGGCGGGCAAAGAGAATAGTTGTCGCCGAGCGCTCGCGTGACGACCCCATGCACTTGTGCCCGCTTGCCGGCATGGATCGCGATACCGTCTGCCGGCTTGAACGGCTCCTTGGTTTCCTTATTGCGAACAAGCTCGAGCGTACCAATCAGGCCGCGTCCGCGTGCGTTTCCGACAAGCGGATGTTCACTGAGCGCACGGAGTCTTCGTTGAAAGAGCGGCGCCACGTCTTGCACATGCCCGACAATGTCGCGCTCTTCATAGATTTTCAGCGTTTCGAGTGCGACGGCGGTGGCGACCGGGTGCGCGCTATAGGTGAAACCGTGCCCGAAGGTGCCGATCTTTTCGCTTTCGGCGACGATGGCTGCGTGAACCTTTTCGTTGACCATCAGCGCAGAGATCGGCTGGTATGCCGCCGATAACTGCTTGGCCATGGCGATCATGTCGGGTTGCAGCCCGAAACTTTCGGACCCGAACATCGTGCCGAGCCGGCCGAAACCGCAGATCACCTCGTCGGCAATCAGGAGAATATCGTACTTCCTCAGGATAGCCTGGATCTTCTCGTAATAGGTCGGCGGCGGAACAATGCAGCCGCCGGACGCCATCAAGGGCTCGGCGAAGAAGGCTCCGATCGTCTCCGGCCCTTCAGTGAGGATTAGATCCTCCAGCGAGGCAGCACAGCGCGTCGCAAATTCTTCCTCAGTCTCGCCGGGAAGACCGTAGCGATAGTATTCAGGGCAATCGGTATGAAGCACCCGGTCGATCGGCAGATCGAAATCGCGATGGTTGTTGGGCAGCCCCGTGAGGCTTGCCGAGGCAATTGTTACCCCATGATAGGCGCGCCAACGGGAAATGACCTTCTTCTTTTCCGGCTTGCCGATTGCATTGTGGTAGTACCAGACGAGTTTCAGGGCCGTGTCGTTGGCCTCTGAACCCGAATTGGCGAAGAACACTTTCGACATCGGGACCGGAGCAAGGCCGATCAGCCGCTCGGCAAGTTCGATGGCTGTCTCATGCGATTTGCCGCCAAAGCTGTGATAGAACGGTAACTCCTGCATTTGCCGTGTGGCAGCGTCGACGAGCCGTTGCTCACTAAACCCAAGCGAAGCGCAGAACAGTCCACCGAGCCCTTCGATATACTTATTGCCGTCGCTGTCGATGATGTAGATGCCTTCACCCTTTGCAATGACAAGCGGACCGTCCTTCAAATGCTGAGACGCATTCGTATAGGGATGAAGAACGAACGCCGCGTCGCGCGCTTCCAGGGAATTGAGAAGAATGGTCACGATAGCTCTCCGGTGGTGATCTAGGGCGATTGAAAATTTCGCAGCAGTCTGATGCAGCCGCCGAACTATTCGAGCGCTCGACGGCTGTCTTTTTCTGGGGTTCGAAGGCAATAGGTTGATTATTCGAGGCCGACCTTCATCCATTTTGTCGCGAGCTTATTGATTGTACCGTCAGCCTTCGCAGCGCCGATCGCCTTATCGAACATGGCTTTCAGTTCGGTGTCGTCCTTGCGAAGGCCGGCGGCGATGCCTTGGCCGAATATGCCGCCGGTGAAGGTCGGTCCGGCAATCGTGTAGTCCTTGAAGTCCTCCTTCGACAGCGTCGCAGTCAGCGAGGTCTTCTGTGCCACCACAGCGTCGATGCGACCTGCCTGAAGGTCGAGGTCGTGTTGCTCGACGGTCTTGTATTCGCGCGCGTCGACGACGTCCTTGAAATAAGTGTCAAGGAAAGCGACGTTTGCGGTGGAGACCTGCGCGCCGACTGCTTTGCCTTTCAGGGCGTCGCGAAGGGGCTGCAATTCCTGCTCGACCTTGGCTTTGTCGCCTGCGAGGTCGACAGTCGTTCCGGTGCCAGGAAGGTTTGCGAGCGGGCCCGATTTTTCAACCATGAAAGCCGCCGCGGTCGGAGCGTAGGGTTCGCTGAAGGAAATGACGGCAAGGCGCTTCTCCGTGACGATCATCGATGCCATGATGGCATCGAACTTCTTTGCGTTCAGCGACGGGATGAGCCCGTCCCAGTCCTGCGCAACAATGTTGCATTTGATCTTCATGCGTGCGCAAAGATCGTTGGCGAGATCGATCTCAAAACCGGCAAGCTTTCCGTCGGGGCCGGTGAAATTCCAGGGCTCGTAGGCGCCTTCGGTGGCAATGGTGATTTCGGTTGGCTTGGTTTGGGCGTAGGTGCTGCTGGCAGCAACGATGCTGAGAACCAGGCTGGCGAGTGCGAGTTTGCTTTTCATCATTTTCATTCCCCTTTTTGGTTTGCCGCCCGTTGGTGAGCGGCGGTCGCATTTGATCCGCGTGATGGCTCAATCGTGCCGAGACGCGCGGATCCTTATCGCCTCTGCAGCCAGGCAGAGGAGTTCGAAAAACACCTGAGCGGCGACTTGCGCCGTGTTCGTTGTCGGATCGTATTGAGGGGCGATCTCGACAACGTCGCCGCCGACAATGTCGAGACCGGAAAGGCCGCGAAGGATGCCAAGCACCTGCGTGGAAGTGAGCCCACCGATCTCCGGTGTGCCGGTGCCCGACGCAAATGCCGGATCGAGAGCGTCCACATCAAAGCTGACATAGGTCGAGCCGTCGCCTGCTATCGCGCGGGCCTTTTCGATCACCCGTTTGATGCCGAGTTCCTCGACCTCTTCGGCGTGAATAACCGTCATCCCAGAGGCGTAGGAGAACTCCCAGAGATATTCGGAATTGCCGCGAATACCGATTTGTATAGTCCGGCGCGGGTCCAGCACGCCGTCGAGCACGGCTTGTCTGAATGGGCCGCCATGATGAAACTTGCAGCCCTCAAACGAGCCGCTCGTATCGCAATGAGCATCGATGTGGATCATACCAACCGGACGATCGCGGCCGACGGCGCGAAGCAATGGCAGCCCAATGGAGTGGTCACCGCCGACCGAGAGCGGGACAACTCCAGCCTCGACGATGCTTCGAACGTACCGCTCTATATCCTCGTGCGAGCTGACCAGATCGAAACGGCTGCGAAAGGGCACATCACCCACATCTGCGACGCGCACGTGGGCAGCCGGAACCGCGCCCAGCACGTGGTCATACGGCCCGACTCTCTCGACGTTGCGAACGGCGCGGGGACCGAAACGCGCACCAGGGCGGTTGGTCACTCCTAGATCCAGTGGGATGCCCAAAAGTGCGACATCGATACCTTTAAAACGAGGTGCGGCGTCCTGCAGAAGTGGGGCCTTCAGCAATGTCGGAACGCCGCAATAAGGGGCTTGGCGCTTGTCACCTTCGCCGAAGACCAGGTCCGCAACCTTGCGAAACTCCGGATCGAACATGTCAGCCCCGGATGCGTTCTCATACCGGGCGCGGAGTTCCTCAAGGCATAATATCTCCGGCATGCAAGTCCTCCATTCGCCTCTATGCCTGTCGTTCTGGCCGATTCTCAGCGATCGACAAAAACCATTTGTATGTTGTGGGCAACATTGTATACATATTCGTATTCCACTTGATCCTGCAAGAGGAAAAAAGATATCGTCCTTTGCAGAGACCCGAATTTAGGTTCTGCTGACAACGAAAAGGGGATTGGATTGACACTCAGCAAAAACGAGCCGCGCGGCTCGCTGCGTGAAACGACCTACGCTCAACTGAAGGATTTGATCCTCACGGGACAGCTCCGGCCGTCCGAGCGGCTTTCCGAAAACACTCTCGCAAAGAGGTTTGGAGTAAGCCGAACACCACTTCGAGAAGCACTGATGAAGCTCGAAGAGGAAGGTTTGGTCGTCGGCCAAAGAAACCTTGGCTACACCGTTTCGGATTTGGATATCACCGCGTTCTGCAATCTTCTTATTGTCAGGGAGGCTCTCGATGTGTGTGCGGCCCGGCTCGCGTGCGCCACGGCGACAGACGAAGACCACGATAGGCTCCGCGGCGTCATCGCACAAATGGTCGAACTCAAGGAGAGTGCGAACGACACGCCTTCCGATGCGGCGCGAAACCTCGATCTAGGCCTCTACATCCACCGGGTAATCCTGGAGGCGACGCGCAACGATGCGCTCGTTCGGGTAAGCGACCAGGTGTATCAACAGCTGCGGCTGGCGCTGTGGCTCGAGGTTCTGTGGGTGGATCTTGAGCACACTGACTTGGACGAACATCGGGCCATTTCTGATGCCATCTGTGCGCGAGATCCCGAGGCAGCCGAGGCGGCTGCGCGAGCGCACGTTCAGAGTTCACTCAAGAATATGTCGAAGCTCCAGCGTATTTGGGCGCATCGACGGGCTGCGGATTAACTCGCTCGGCGCAGAGAGGCCAGGATTGGCATGGAGCTTGTTGAAAGATATTTGGCGCTCGTCGGGTTTGGTGAAATCGGTTGGGGCGCGTTGCTCCTGAGTGCGGCGGTTATGACCCTCGGGGTCTCCATTTGCGGTTTCCTGACGGGTACGGTCCTTGGATCGGTCATCACGTTCATGCAACTGTCGCGCTACATGGTTTTGCGGTGGCTAGCGGATGGTTACACGACCATCCTGCGCGGTGTGCCGGATCTCCTTGTCATCTACCTGTTCTATTTTGGCGGGAGTGCATTTCTACAGTATCTCGGCGGTCTCGTTGGCTATCGGGGCTTCATTGGCATGCCTGCCTTCCTCACCGGTACGTTGGCGCTGGGCGTCGTCTCCGCTGCCTACCAATCCGAAGTCTTTCGCGGTGCTTTCAAGTCCGTTGCAAGCGGCGAGCTTGAGGCGGCGAGTGCTGTTGGAATGCGACCTTGGCCGAAGTTTCGCCGTATCATCGCGCCGCTGGTTCTGCGCTACGCGATCCCCGGTTTGGGCAATACCTGGCAACTGGTGCTGAAGGAGTCGGCGCTGATTTCCGTTACTGGCCTTGTCGAACTTCTGCGTCAATCTCAGATCGCGGCCGGTTCGACACGCCGCCCATTCGAGTTCTACCTAACAGCCGTGGTTCTTTATCTCGTCATCACCTGGGCATCGTCAATCGTTTTCCGCCATTTGGAAACGAGAACCCTACGTGGCACCCGGAGGGCCTTGTAATGGACTTTGCCTTCATGTGGGACACGCTTCTCACCCTGCTGCCAGGTCTCCCGCTCACATTGGAGCTTGCCGCGACATCCATTCTTGGCGGCGGTATCCTCGCTCTGGTCATTTCCCTCATTGCGGTGGTGGGCGGGCCGATCGGCCGTGGCTTCGCCCGTGGCTACGTCTTCGTCTTTCGAGGGTCGCCGCTGCTTGTACAGATGTTCTTGATCTACTACGGCCTTGGGCAATTCCGGCCGCTGCTGCAGGAACTAGGGCTATGGGTAATCTTTCGTGAGCCCTATTGGTGTGCGGTCATCGCACTGACGTTAAACACGGCGGCCTATTCGAGCGAGATATTCCGCGGTGGATTACAGGCAGTTTCCGCTCAGCAGGTGGAGGCGGCCCGTGCGTGCGGCATGTCGGGCCCGCTTTTGTTCAGGCGCATCGTCTTTCCAATTGCAATCCGGCAGGCGCTTCCCGCCTACGGCAACGAAGTCATCTTGATGCTTAAGGCAACCGCGCTGGCGTCTGTCATCACCATCATGGAAGTCACCGGCCTTGCGGGAAAGCTGATTGCCGACAGCTTCCGAGCCTTCGAGGTCTTTATTGTCGCCGGTGCGATCTATCTCGCGATCACCTTCCTCGTCACGCGGTTGCTGATGATCATCGAATTCTGGCTCTCGCCTCATCTTCGCATGAGGCCACCATCGTTGCCATAAACGGGAGAACGCATGTCTGACAGGGGAACATTTCAAGCGACCAACAACAAAAATAGTCTGGCCGCCGTCTCAGTTAAGGACCTCCGCAAACGCTTTGGTCCGCTTGAAGTTTTAAAAGGGATTTCTCTCGAAGCCCAGGAAGGCGACGTCATCTCAATTCTCGGCTCGTCCGGGTCCGGAAAGTCGACCATGCTGAGATGCATCAACATGCTCGAAGTTCCCGACAGCGGTGAAATCCGCATTGGTGGCGAAATGTTCGCTCTCAGGAAGGGGCGGCATAAGACCGAGCCCACAGACCGGCGACAGGTCGATCGCCTTCGCGAGCACATTGGAATGGTGTTCCAGAATTTCAATCTCTGGTCTCACATGACGATCCTCGAGAACGTGATCGAAGCGCCCGTGCACGTCCAGAAGCGCAACCGGGCGGAATGCGTCGAGGAGGCAGAAGCGTTGCTTGAGCGAGTGGGGATTGCCGACAAGCGAAATTTCTATCCCGCACACCTGTCGGGTGGCCAGCAGCAGCGTGCGGCCATTGCACGAGCGCTCGCGCAACGGCCCAAGGTCATGCTCTTCGATGAACCAACATCCGCGCTCGATCCTGAGCTTGTCGGCGAAGTTTTGAAGGTCATGCGCTCCCTGGCCGAAGAAGGCCGGACGATGCTTGTCGTCACCCACGAGATGGCGTTCGCACGCGACGTATCGAGCAAGGTCGTGTTTTTGCACAAGGGCGTTGTTGAGGAAGAGGGTGCTCCCGGCGAGATCTTTCGAAACCCAAAATCCGACCGTTTCAAGCAATTTTTGTCGAGCGAACGGTAGCCCAAGCGCCAGCACACGATGAATCGAGGTTCAAACTTCCAACCTTCACTACGTTCGGTTCCAGTTGCCACCAGCCGCATAAAAACGAGAGCAGCCAGACTTGGGTGGTTCGCCAAAATGACAAGTCCGCGCTCGGAGATACTCGGTGTATAGCCGCCCCGCGTTGCGCGGTTTCTCCAAATGCCCGCCTGGGGGGTCTCTTGTGGCCTTTAAATCCGAAACCTTCCCCCAAGCCGCAGGTCGTGTGCGTCAAGTTCTGCAAAATGGAACGGTCGTGTGACTGGTTATGCGGCTTGACGCAGAGCGAGTCTCTTGTGCTCGCGTAGGTCGTCCATGTCGATGTGGCGGTTTGCCTCCATCCAGTTTTCGTGGGGTTTCGACTGCAAGCGCCCTCACGAGGCGCAAGCAGCTCTCGGTATTTGGGAAGATCCGCACGACATAAGTCCTGCGGCGGATTTCCTCGTTGAGGCGTTCAAGCATGTTGGTCGACTTCAGGTGTGATGCTGACGTGGCAATCGGATGAAGGTCAGCGTCTGTTCGATCGTCTCCTCGACCCAACTGGTCAGACGCGGATACCGGGTCGACCATTTGGCCAGCCAGGATTTCTCGATTCAACTTGACACGCCGTTTCGCATGACGGCGGTGACCACTGGCGTTTCACAACTTTCGATGATCGTTATGGCGTTGGCCGCACCGTCTCTTACCCGCGGTTACGGGTTGGCTAGTGTTTTCGTCATCGCTCTGATGGCGCTGCCGATCCGTGGGGCGATTACCGGGCCCTTCAGCGATTTTGCCGGGATCTTTCCGGTACAAATCCTGGATGGCGTAGGTGCGGGGGCCTGATCGGAATTGCGACCCCGATCGCGGCGGAGGGAACTCTCTCGTATACCGGTTGGTTTAACGTTGGTCTGGCCGCCGGAATAAACGGACAGGGAATTGGTGCGTCACTCAGCACTGTCGTCACAGGCTGGCTGGCTGAAATCGACGGGTATGGGCTTGCCTACTGGGTCCACGGCGGCGTCGCCGTGCTCGCAGCTGCCGCCTTTCTTGCCGGGCCCAAGAGTATTGCTTCGCCACAAAAGAACGTTATGGATGCAGCGGACACGCTGACCGCGACATGTCGGCAGCTGGTACGAAACCTTTGTTGGAAATAGGATGAACACATTGACCATGACCTGGGGCATAGCCGGGTTGACCGCATTCGGCGTGATCACGCGGCCCTTCGCCTGGCCGGAAGCAATATGGGCGGTTCTCGGTGCGTTTCTGCTCGTGGGGTTCGGGTTTATCGGTCCGGCCGACGCCTGGGCTGGGGTTGCGAACGGTGTCGACGTCTACCTGTTTCTGATCGGCATGATGTTGCTCTCCGAGCTCGCTCGCCAGGAAGGGCTCTTCGACTGGTTGGCTTCGATTGCGACCACTCATGCCAAGGGATCGCCCAAACGTCTGTTTGTCCTAATCTACTTGGTCGGGATCGTCGTGACCGTATTCCTGTCGAATGATGCGACAGCGGTCGTGTTGACGCCTGCCGTTTATGCGGCATGCCGGGCAGCGAAGGTGAGGGACCCGATGCCTTACCTCCTCATCTGCGCTTTCATCGCGAACGCTGCGAGCTTCGTCCTGCCGATCTCCAATCCGGCCAACCTGGTGATTTTCGGAGGCGGGGACATGCCGCCGCTATCGCGTTGGCTCGCCACCTTCACACTGCCTTCAGTCGTCTCCATTATCGTGACGTTTCTTGCACTTGCCTGGACCCAGCGCTCGATCATTGCGGCTGACAGCGTCGCATCGAATGTGCAGGCCGCGCCATTGTCTTCCAGCGCGAAGCTTGCTGGTCTGGCGCTCTGTGGGACTGCCGTCGTACTGCTCGGCGCATCGGCAGTGCATTTTGATCTGGGTCTGCCGACGTTCCTGGCCGGTTGCTCGGCAACTGCAGCAGTCCTACTGATCACAAGGAAAAATCCGGCTGAGACGCTAAAGGGTGTCTCGTGGAGTGTGCTGCCGCTTGTCGCCGGACTGTTCGTGGTCGTCGAGGCATTGAACCGGACAGGATTGATCGACCATCTCGCGCAGTACCTTTCCCAAATTGCATTGACCTCTCCGACACAGGCCGCTGCTGCCAGCGGTGCGGTGGTGGCTCTGGCGTCCAATCTCGTCAACAATCTGCCGGCTGGACTTGTCGCCGGAAGCGCGGTTCAGCTGGCGCACGTGTCCGACAAGATCGCCGGGGCCGTGCTGATCGGCGTTGATCTTGGCCCCAATCTCTCCGTCACCGGGTCGCTCGCCACTATACTCTGGCTGACGGCACTTCGGCGGGAGGGTCTACAGATCGGAGCCTGGACATTCATGAAGATCGGCTTCGTCGTGATGGCGCCCGCCCTTGCAGCATCCCTCGCCGTTCTCGTGCTGCAATAGCATACTGTCACCTATTGGATCCGAAAGCCGACGATCCGGCAAATACCTGACCTTGCCCTTCACGAATTGCTGTCTTGAGGATGATTTCCGACGGTTTGCCACAACGCTGGAAAGGGCCATCATCGTTTGGGCTATCGATCACCGTTCTACTACCTTGGCCTTGCCGAGTTCTTCTACCGGAACGCTCAAGGCTGCCGCCAGTGCCGCCTTGCCATGATCAGGCATGGCAGGCAGTCCAGATATGATCGCCTCCTGCCACGATTTCCCCCGTTCCCATGCCTCCATGTAGGCATCGGCAAGGAGATCGCTCTGTCGCGTCTCTGCCAGCGCCTGTGTGAGCAGCGAGGCTTGCAGGAGGTCCTTGTCCCGCTTCGCCCGACCGAGCGCGTCAGGAAGCCGCCTGGAGGCCACCATCAACTTATGGACAGCATACCGCTCGGGGGTTGGGACGAGGACGTTCACGCCCTCCCGGTGCAGCAGGACTGTCCGCACGGGCTCATAGATTAGGTAATCCAAGAACCGCAGGTTTTCCTCCGACGCACCGCCGAGAGCGGGCATGGGGGAGGGCTTGCCCGTGTAGTCGTCCGATCCCCGGTTACCCGTTAGGAATTCCACCCGGTAGCCCTTGGCATTCTGGAAGGCGACGACGTTCGCCTTGTCCGCCTGGTGCGGGACTGGACGGAACGCCGGATCGACCGACTGGAGGATTTCCAACACCGGAGGCAAGGTGTCCCCGACCTCTGCGCTGGTTGCGAAATCCTGTGTGAAATCGGCGTCGCCTGTCTGCATGGCAGCCGAGGGCATTCGAACGCCGAGCAGCCCCGCGTAGGTGCTGAAAGCCACCGAGCCGATCAAGACTGCACGCAGCCGAAACAATCCTGCATCTGCAAGGGCTTTCGTGATGTCGCCCGCGAACGGATCGGGACCCGGAAGGCCAATACGGCGCAGCGAGCTAACCATGCGCCGTCGATCCTTGATGTTGTCCTTGATCTCCTTGTGGGTGTTCACCCGAGCTGTGATCTCTTCGTCGTTGTGTGGCCCCACATAGCGCCGCTTGTCGCCGTCGGGAGTAGGGAGATCGAAATACCAGTAATTGCGGCCTTTGACCGGGACCGTAACGAAACGACCCTCCAGAGGAAAGTCTGCTTGGAATTGTCCATCGAGCGACCGCTGCGCCAGCTCCGCGAACATTGTCCGGTATGCAATGTCAATCTGCTTCATAGCTGCTTGCGCTTCATTCGTGAGTGCAGCGGCCTCTTCGAAAGCCGCCGGTGCCTTCTCGGCCTTGAGGCCATTGCCTTCTCGAATCTCGCCAGCCACGCCTCGAAGAAATCATCTCGGGCAGCCGTCCGTTATAATGTTCTGTCAAAATATTATAGCGCGGCTGCCCCTTGTCAACGCATCTGCCGAACGAGCGGAAGCGCAACCCGTTCAGGCGTTAAGGCCGCTTCATCCGCTTGCCGGTCTCCTGCAGCTGGCAGGGCTGTCGCGCAGCACGTTCCAAACCGGGAAAAGCTGTCGTCGGATTTCGCGGAGCTATAATGTTCTGACGAAAACATTATAGCGAAGAACGCTGTGGGTAAACCGCAGGAGACGCCCTTGTGGTCCTCGAAGATGCCCTTGACCCTGGCCCTCAACGCGGCATGCCTGTCGCAAAGCGGTCTCCACAAGTTTGAAGACAGGACGCCTTGCTGTTTCGAGGCCGATGATCTCGCCATTGAAGAGGTCCATGACCGGCGAGAGATAGAGCTTCTCGCCCGCCAGACGCTGCGTCCGATTGCTCCAGATTGCGTGCGATAGAGGCGAGCCTCGTCACGGTCAAAGAGCACTTGGCCGGGCTCATGCAGCGCGTCTAGAAGAAAGCGAGAAGCGTGCGGTGAACGCGCAGCAATCGTTCATGACATAGCGAGTCCCCGACTGGTTTTCGACAATGATTGTCTGGAGTCAGGGCTGGAAGATGCGTGCTGGCGTTTTCGCCGCCAGATTCGGGTGACCCGCTAACTTTGCAACCATTCACTGTTCCCTTTGACCGAGCGTCGATAGTGACCGCCAATTCCTGCGTTGCGGTCAAAGGCGAAACCGATCCGTCATCCACCGAGAAGACGACGTACTCGTCGTGCAACGACCCCGTCGTCCGAAACTGCAGAGCCGCGTGAAAAGCGAAATCTATGGTGATTTTGTTTGGTTCGCCAGGTCGTCGCTTCGCAGCCTAACTCGGCGAGGCGTCATGTCCGCCGGCGGCTCTTTGACCCAAGCGGGCAACCACTTCAGTGCGGTTCTGCGCCTGAAGCTTGCGCATTATGTGTTGCAAATGCATCTTCACCGTATGCCCCGACAAATTGAGTTTTCCTGCAATTACCTTATTTGAACAGCCGCATTGCAACTCTGCGAGGACATCCGCTTCCCGGGGAGTAAAATCAGCAATCGCCAAGTACTGCGTCCTGTCATCCAAGCTTTTTTCGGCCTCATTTCTGGTCGGAGTATGCTCATTTGAGCCGTTGGTAACAGCTCCCAATAGCTGCGGGAAAAATGTTCCTCCTGCCAGAACGAGACGAAGTCCTGCAAGGGCAATGTCAACGGGGAGTGAAGTCGAGAAAAAGCCGCGGATGCCCATCTTGAGCGCCTGACGGGCTATGATGACGTCATCCGTACCTGAGAGCAACGTAATAGGAGCCTCAGGAAAACGTGCAGCAATTGCCGCGAGGTCATCACGCAGGCTGGTGCTCTCAACACCTCTGCCGGCCAAATCTAATGCAATCAAACGCACCTCAGCTCCAAGAGCTCGATCAAGACTCTCGGTCGAGATCAAATCGATAAAACTCCACCCGGCAAGTTCACGCTCGAGAAGCTTCACCACGGTGGTGCGCGCCAGTGTAGAATGCTCAATAACGATCACAGTTGGTGCATTGCGCCCCATACGGCGCTTAGTTCTAGCACTGTCGGACACTTGCGTGCTCCCCAGAATATTTGCAACAACAGCTATACATATTATTCCTGTTCTCGCTTCATGTCATGATAAAAAACGAGCGTATTCTCGATATCAATAGTCTGATCTATCATGATAATTCTTATAGTCTATGAGATCTCAGCGAGAGATAACTGAGCCTGCAGATCACGTTGGAAAGCTTATCCATGACGAGCTGGTGAAGCGACTTGTCGCTGGAGACTTTCCAGTCTTCGCCGAATTCACGTACGGCAAGCGGATCAACAAAGCTCCCAAAGGCACTGAAACGGCAACCGATCTGCTACAGACCCATTCAGGAAGAGCTGTTGGATATAGGTAATCCCCCCGCAAATTAATCGGGTTCAAAAGTAGAATTTTCTCGGCAGTATGATCGAGGAGATTTTGATGAAAACGAGCAGATTCAGCGAGCCACGAATCCTTCAAACCCGATGCCTTGATTGTGCCGGATGCGCCGAACCTGGTTTGGTCCATGGATTTCATGGCGGATCGTTTGGAAGGTGGTAGGCAATTCCGGCTGTTGAATGTCTTGGACGACTTCAACCGCGAGGGGTTGGGCATCGAGGTGGATTTTTCGCTGCCTGCTGAACGCGTCATCCGCAGTCTGAACCAGATCATCGAGTGGCGCGGCAAACCGTTCGCCATTCGTGTGGATAACGGGCCAATATGACAGTGGCAAACTGATGGAATGGGCTGAGAAACAGGGCATTGCCTTGAGCCAATCCAGTGGCGTTCCTTCCAGGGCATCAGGTGATGTTGAGCATCACCAGCCTGCCATGACCGCCCATCAACGACAATGCGGATAAGGTCATGGTGGAATGTTCGGTATCTCAGTGAGCCGGCCGTTCCGTGCCATGTTGGCCCCAAGAGACGAAAGCCGGGCGGAGGAAGCGATTCAACATATGGCTTGAAAAATGGCACGAAAACAGTCTCGTGCAGTTGAGCCTCCGCGATGCAAGTGGGGAGTCTATCCGCTAGGTATGCATGAAGCTCAGAATGTCGTCTACGAGAGCCGAATGGGCGTCCGTGAGGTTGCCGTCTCCGCCGTGGCCCCCGATGCCGGCCAGCTGAAGCGCATGCTGATCATAGAGAACATGATCGATCTGTTGGGCGTCCGCCGTCCCACCGGCGGGAACGGCAATGTTGATGGGATGGAAATAGGCGAGATTGACGTCTACCATGCTGCCGGTTGACGACCCGACCCCGCCACCGCCACCCTCATGGTTGCCGGTAAAAATTGTCTCTGACGACATGTTGAAGCCACCGCCGTTGCCGCCGATGCCTGCGATCTGCATAGTGCCCTGATCGAAAATTGCATTGTTTGTCTGATGAGCCTCCGCTGAGCCGCCTGCGGCGCCCACGGCGACGTTGATCGGTGAGAAGATGGCCACACTCACGTCGACCATGCTGCCGACGAAAAATCCATCGCCGCCGTGGCCCGCATAATTGTCGCCGGTAAATGTAAGCCCAGTTCCTGGGCTCATCGACGGGCCATGGCTCGCGACGTTATGGTCTCCGCCCGAGCCGCCAATGCCGCCAATCTGGGTTGCGCCCTGCAGGAACAGTGCGTTGTTCGATTGCTCAGAGTGAGCCGCCGCGCCAGGGCCTGCAGCCACAGCAGTATTCACGGGGGCAAACAGCGCGACTTCGGAGCTTACGAGTCCGCCGTAGAAGAGGCCATCGCCCCMCGTGCCGGCATGATTGGCGCCATCGCCGCCGCCGATGGCAACATTGCCGCTTCCGCCATTCCCGCCTATCCCAGCGATTTCGGTGGGATGCTGATTGATGAGCGCGTCGTTGCCCTGGAAGGCGTCGGCACCCGAATGAGGTCCCGCAATAGCGGCATTGGACGGCATGAAGATGGCCGATGCGTTGCTCCCGATCACGCCTTCGCTTATCCCGTCGCCACCGCTACCGGCTGAATTATAGCTCGGACCAGACGCGACATCCAATGGAAGCCAAGTCGGCACCAGTGCCAGATGCGCCGCGGCCAAATTGGAGGCGAGGTTTTGATCGGTGCCCGCTTTGGGCAAGTCTTCCAATAAGGGACGAATCTCCGTCATTATCGTCTCCATTCCGCGGTCAACCGCACGTCCACCGAGCGTGCAGTGTATGTAGCCTGAATTGTTCAAGCATTGTGCATCTGAACGTAAGAAAAGCAGAGCCTGCAATTCGTCTACATCTCATCGGCTAGTTCTGTAGCCATTTGGCTGTCATGGCCGCAGCGTCCCGTTGTGCGAGTTTGAGAGCACCAAATCCGCCTTTGGATTAGAGGTTCTGCATCTTGCGCCCCCTTTCTCGCGGCAGGCCATGAAAGTTTTTTAGCCCCGACAGGATCTCCTCTGCCAAGCGCAGCCTGATCAGAACCCCGGAATACAGCCGGTTCGCTTGGGCGGCCGTTGCTTCGAAAACCGGTGTCGCTTCGACGAGGTCGCAGACATGATCATGACCATGTCATCCGGCGCCAAATCACTAAGTACTAATCCAAAATAACGCCCTGTCGTCTCCGAGTATACATCCGAAGGAACGTCGCCGAATATCTAGATAGTTAGCAGATTAAATCGCGCGCAATATTCGCCCGCGGTTGTATTGGCTGGCGGTGACATGCTGGATACCCACGCCGTAGTAAGGAACACGGACGAAACGAAGTAGAAGGAGTGACATCAATGCCTATTCCACAAATTTCTGACACGATTCATCTCAACAACCCAGATGCGGGTGACGCGAAGGCCGGTAACGGCGGTAACGGCTACAACCATGGAGACATTGACTACAACCCGGTTGCGTATGTTGCCAATTCGCAAACGGTCGAAGGGGCATCTACCCATCTGCACAACGGCGATCACGTTTGGCAGATAGCAGATTGGGACGCCGGCGGTGGCGGAAGCGGTGGCTTTGCCCAGGCCCAGAACGGCTTCCTGGCGGCGGTCACGAACACCGGCGCCGGCGGCGCAGGGGGAGATGCTCACTCCAACGGCAGTCAAGGAAACTCGAGCGGCGGCGACACGGCTGCGGTGGGTGCGGCTACGACCGCGACACAGTATACGCAGCTTTTGGCTGATCAGCATGCCACCATCCTCGCAGGCGTCGGCGGCAACGGCGGTAACGGGAACGTGGCTCTGGGTGGCGATATCTCGTCAGCATTGGTTCACTCGGATCCCGAAACGACGACGGTGAACAATGCTCTCGATCATTTCATAAACGCCTTCGGCCATATCGATGTCAGCCATCTTGGCTCATGAACTCTGGCCCTGAGGGTCGCCCGTTTCGGCTGGCGACCCTCAGGGTTGCTGAACCAGACAACAGCCTCTTCTTATCAGTATCAAGTGTAGCGAGATCTGATAATGACAACGATTTCTATAAAGCTATCGCGCCCGCAGACACACCTCGTTGTTGCGCTCCGGGCTTGTGCCGGAGCCTTCGGGTTGGTCTTCCTCTATAGCTGCGGCTACAATCTCTTCCTTTTAGCACCTTCCATCTATCTCCTGCAGATCTATGACAGGGTCCTGTCGAGCCGAAGCGCTGACACGCTCCTGATGCTGACGATGATCATCGCCGTCGCCGTGTTGGTCGGGTCCACGCTGGATATCGTGCGCAGGGCAGCTCTTTCGCGCATCGGCAGCTGGCTGGATCACAGGCTACGCCCCATGGTGCTGACCGCATCATTCGAATATGCCGCTCGCGCCGATACGGGAGCCGCCACGGAGTGCTACAGGGACCTGGCCGCATTGCGCCAGTTCCTCGATTCACCGGCTAGCTCTCTTTTTTTTGACGTTCCCTGGGCGCCGGTATTCCTGCTCCTGCTCTTTCTTGTTCATCCGCTGCTTGGGACCATCGGTCTTTTGAGCGCACTTGCACTTCTGCTGTTTGCGTTCCTGACGGAACTGGCGACGCGAGAGCCGCTTGCCTATGCCAATCTTGCCCTTTCGAGGAGCTATCTGCGATTTGCGACCGCCCTCAAAAACATCGAGGTGATCCGGGCAATGGGGATGCAAGAGGGTGCAGCGCTGATCGTCTATCGCGATGCGGAAATGGCAAGAAGGGCGCAGGACATCGCGATGCATCGGACGGAGATCATTCTTGGTTTCTCCAAATCGATCCGCACAATTGCGCAGATCCTTATGATGGGATCCGCTACATGGCTGGTGCTCGCGAACAACAGTAGTCCCGGAATCATCTTCGTTGCGAGCCTGCTGCTCGGGCGCGGGCTCGCACCAATCGAGGGCGCAATAGGTGCATGGCGCTCCCTTATGTTTGCGCGCAATGCCTTCAATCGATTGAACAGAATGCTGATCGCCGTTGCATCGGAATGCGATGCTCGAATGGTGCCGCTACCTGAACCCAATGGACTCGTTCTCGATAACGTTAGCTACACTCAACCATTCGCCAATCGGCAGATATTGACCGGCATCACATTGCGCCTCGCGCCAGGCGATTGCATAGCGCTCATCGGTCCGTCGGGATCGGGAAAATCGACACTAGGTCGCGTCATCGCAGGCGTTGTGCAAGCAACGAGCGGATGTGCTCTTCTCGGTGGGGTAGATATCTCAGCTCTGCGCCTTTGCGGGGGGACGCGCCACGTTGGATACCTGCCGCAGGACATCGAACTCTTCGGCGGAGCAATCAAGGATGTGATCGGCCGGCTGGACGGAGGAGATCCCGGCAAAGCGATCGACGCCGCAAAGCTGGTTGGATTGCACGAAGCGATCATGCGGCTGCCTCAGGGCTACGAGACCGATATCGGTGAAGGCGGAAACCTGCTCCTTCGAGCTCAGCGCCAACAGCTGGGACTGGCACGGGCGGCCTATGGAAATCCGTCTCTTATCGTTCTCGACGATCCGAACTCGAGCCTGGACTATGACGGCGAATGTATGCTGTTCAAGGCAATTGAACGCATGAAATCCAGAGGGATGACCGTCGTTATCATAACTCACCGGATGGGCATCCTGCCAGTCACCAACAAGATTGCCATTATGCGTAATGGGGCGGTGGCGGCCTTCGGCGACAGTGAGCGGATTTATGAAACTTATCTTCAACCGCCATCTCGAACAGGAACGTAGGGAGGGACGTTTGCCATGACCCTTGTTCAACTGGACGCAACGCTGGCGAGATTTTCAAATTCGCAAAGGACGGGCCAGCGGTTCGCTCAACGATCGACAGCGACAGCCAAGCAACAGGCTGCCGCCTATTCGCCGGTGATCAGGTCGAAACAGCGCGGACCCGCACCCCCTTCCCCCATGCCGGGACTAAGAGGCGTTGTTTGGACGGGTAACCTGTTGATCTGTGTCTTTATAGTCGGATTGGGAATCTGGTCGGTTCTGGCGCCGCTCAAAAGCGCTGCGATTGCATCGGGCGTTATCGAACCGGAGTCCAGCCGTAAGACCATTCAGCATCTGGAAGGCGGAATTGTGCGACGGATACTCGTCAAAAACGGCGATGCAGTCACGGCCGGGCAAATCGTGATAGAACTCGACGATACGAAGTCCCGCTCGGAGCGCGACAGCGTTCAAGGGCAACTTTGGGACGCCGAAGGAAGTCGCGCCCGCCTGCTTGCGGAGCAGACGGGCGGCGACCATGTCGCCTATCCGCAGGACCTCAGGGCAGCAATGGAGAGATATTCTACGGTCAGCGCGATTCTGACTGGCCAACAGAAAATCTTTGAAGCCCGTCGCCGGGTCATGCAGGCGGAAATCGGAATCACCAATGAAAAAATCGCGCAGGTGCAACAGGAAATCGTCGGACTTGGCGCGCAGAAGGCAGCACTGGCCGACAGAGCCACAATCTCGCAGCAAGAACTGGATCAGGTTACGGCCCTCAGCGCCAAAGGACTGGAAAGAAGGAGCAGGCTTCTCAACCTCCAGCGGGAAAAAGCAGACCTTGATGGCCGGCAGGGTGAAGTAGAGGCACAGATCTCTCGCGCCTACCAGGTGATCAGCGAGTCACAGGCCGATCTCGCAAAGCTTGAGAGCGACCGGTTGAGCGAAGTCGCCCAAGGCATGCGAGATACGGAAAGCCAGATCATGCAACTGCGCGAGCGCTTGCGGGCGATCGACGACCAACTTTCAAGGACCGATATTCGTGCTCCCGAAGATGGAACAATCATGAACCTGCGCATCCACACAGCCGGTGGCGTGGTCGGCGCGGGCGAACCGCTCGTCGATCTTCTGCCACGCGCCGATCGGCTTATCGTGTCTGCCCACGTCAGACCGGAAGACATCAATCTCGTCCGCGCGGGACTCGAGGCACAGGTTCACCTCCTTCCATACAACCAGCGGCGTGTTCCACTCCTGAAAGGTCGGGTCGAGTATGTATCAGCGGACCGTCTCACCGATGCGCAAAGCGGCCAGCCCTACTTTGCCGCGACAATCCGTGTAACGGACGAGCGGTTGGCGAAAATGAGTGATGTCGAATTGGTCGCAGGCATGCCCGCACAGGCACTGATCGAAACGGGCAAAAGCAGCGTGGCATTCTATGCTATCCGACCACTTCTCGACAGCTTCAACAGAGCATTTCGTGAGGACTGAGGCGGTGATGGGCAAGAGAAAATTCGACGACGACCAGATTGCGAGCATTCTGAAGGAGCACCAAGCCGGAGTGACGGTGGCAGATGTTTGCCACAAGCACGGCATTAGCGAGCCGACTTTCTATCGGTGGCAATCCATGCAGTTCGGAAATGTCGGTCTCGATGCCAAAAGGGTGAGAGCACTGGAGGAAGAGAACCAGAAGCTCAAGAAGCTTTTGGCCGAAGCCATGCTCTCGGCGGCAACGCTAAGCGAGATGCTGGCGAAGACATCGAAAGGGCGAAACTAACCTCTAAACAGAGGGGTTTGTTGGCAGCCTTCTGGCCCTGCATATCAGGAGCGCGGCACCTCCCCAAGTGGGGCGAAGGGATACGGCTCGAAAAGTAGCAAGCCACAACGTGGCGGGCCGCACCCGACGAAGATGAGCACTATATGTACGCTATAGCCCACCAACGCCGCACAACTTTAATGGTCGACAGAACTCGAATGGGCGCTGTCCAATTCTTTCTGGCCGGTCAAGCGCAACGCTGCCTGCGCTACGAGGTGGGCGATGCGGTCAGACAACTCCGGGTCCGATACGGCTCGGGCAAGCGTGACGCCCCCGCTGAGCATGGCGAGCAGTACGATCGCCTGATCTTTTTGCGAACCGGCGGGCGTGCCTGGAGTATCATTCTCCGGTAAACCTGCGGCGACCTCTTCGACGAGGCGCTTCAACTCTGCCGTATAAGCAGCGCGCGTATCGTCATCCGCGCGCATCACGTCGGTGGACAGGCTCGGCAAGGCACAGCTTTCGCCGAGATCGCAGGTCCGTTTGTAACCAAGATAGAATCCCACGAAGGTCGTCAGCCAACTCGTCTGTTCGCTGCCTTTGAGCGCTGCAATCCCTTGCCGCAACTCTTCCAAGCCTGACAGCACGGCGGTGCGGAAGGCTTCGCTCTTGGACTTAAAGTGCCCATAGAAGGCGCCGTTGGTCACGCCAGCGGCCTTGGTCAATGCTTCGATGCCGCCGCCACCATAGCCCTCCTTCCGGAAAACCCGGCCCGCCGCCGCCACGATCTTAGATTTGGTCTCCTGTTTATGCTCCGGGCTGTAGCGCATCGCCGTCCTCATTGAGAGTGTTCGCTCTTTATCTCTTGAATAGAGAGTGATCCATGTTTATAGATAGAGAGCATTCGGTATATATCAAATGCCGTTTCTGTTCAAATGAGGAGAACTCTATGCCCATTACGCTCACCGTGCCCGAAGGTCTGCTATCGCCACAAGCGCAGGCCGAGGCTTTTTCCGGACTAACAGACGCGATTCTCGAAGTCTCGGGTCTGACCGGGAATGCCTTCATGACGGCCAACATCGTCGGCTCGATCAACGTGTTGCCGAAGGAGCATATACTCGCCGGCGGTAAGGTGGTGGCGGCAGCTTTTGTCGAACTTAAGCTCCCCGAGATCGCGCTGGCGACGCCTGAGGCGAAAAGCGCTTTTATTAGGAAGGCAACGGATATCGTCGAAAAGGCGGCCGGGGGACGGCTGAAGCGTGAACATATCTGGTCAAACATCGTCTACGCTCCCGAAGGAGCTTGGGGCATCGCCGGCCGCAGCTACGACAATGCTAGCTTGATCGAGGCCATAGCGGGCACCGGTGTCGCCCTGTAGCGTTTCGCGTCTCTAAATTCCTCAAGGCTGGACTGCGAGACGCGAAGATTTCGCGGTCTGGTACCTTATTGGAGGCCATGCCATGCAGCTTGCTAACTATCTCTTTTTTACGACCCAGTGTGAAGCAGCGCTCGACTTCTATACCAAATGTGGCCTTGGTCGGGTCACGGCGCTCATGCGTCATGGCGACCACGGAGTGCCGCTCGCCAGTGAAGGTATGCGCGGCAAAGTCATGCACTCCCGCTTCGAGGGACCTGGTCTTCTGTTCTTCGCCTCGGACAATCACGATGCCGAGCCGATGCGAGGCTCCGCTCACATGCTCATCATGGACGATCGCGCCACTACAGACAGATTATTCACGGCGCTTGCCGATGGCGGCGGCAAGATTACCACACATCTCGCGGTGCAGCCGTGGGGGAGTTATTACGGTAAACTCACCGATCGGTTCGGTGTCCAGTGGATGTTCGACTGTCTATCGTAGGCTGCCGTGCGATAGCCATGCGGTGATCGGAGCGTCATGTAGCTGCCGCGCAGAATAATCATGATCTCGGCCAAAGTGAGGGGCAGCTATAACGTATGATCGGCGGATATCTCAGCAGAGCCTATCTCGCTTGGTGGGGGTGAGTGAACCTCGGTTTTGATTGTCCACGCGAGATTCGCCTATCATGTTGATAGCAAAAGATATATTGGATCAATTGGTGCGGCAATCGGCGGCAAATGGCGGCGGCCCCCGACGATGGTGAGCACTATGTCTACGCTTTAACCCTCTAACGCCGCATTTGATCCTTTTGTGTGGGCAAGAGGCCGTTTGCTCGAAACCAGACCACTTCATCGCGCAGCGTTTCGATGATCGGACGGAATTTCAAACCCAACTCTCGTTTGCTTTTGGCGGGATCGTAGCGAGAGCGGTCATTCTCCGTCGCGACGGTGCGCGCCATGGCCCAGCTCAACAAGACCGGCTTGCCGGTCATCCGAGCGTAAAGCTCATTGCCAGCACCGATCAGGTGGAGAAGAATCAGCGGAATGCGCCGGGCCGGTGCCTTGGCCCCGGTTGACTGTGCGATCAACGGCAGCAGATCGGCCATAGTCATATGCCGACCGGCAGCAAGGTAGCGTTCACCTCGTCTTCCCTGATGGTTGGCAAGGATCATCGCCTGTGCCACATCTCGTGCATCGACCACAGAGAAGGATCCGGGCGGAACGCCCGGTAGGCGTTCAAGCGCCGTATCTAGGACGGTTTGACCTGCCGATGTCGGTCCGACATCGCCCGGCCCGTGCATCCAACCGGGGAGCACCATGGCCGCCCAGAAGTCGGGATGCGTATCGAGAAAGCCGAGCACCACGCGGTCCGCCAGGATCTTGCTGCGATAATAATCGTCGGCGTCCCGCTCATCCCGCTGCATGGTCTCATCAATGATCTGTCCAGGTGCGCCGCGCAGCACGGCAACCGAACTGGTGTGGACGAAGCGATGCACGCCGGCGTTCCATGCGTGATCGAGCAGGGCGCGGGTGCCCTCGACATTGGCCGCGTAGAGAGCATCCCAATGGCGGCCACCTTTGTAGGAATCCCGGAAATAGGCCGCAGTATGGAAAACTACATCGACGCCCCGAAGCGCATCCGCGAAACCAGGCACGTCGAGCAAATCGCCGGTGACGACATCCAGGTCGAGCCCGGCAAATTGCCGCGCCGCCTTTTCAGGGGAGCGGACCAGCGCCCGCACACGCCAACCTTCGGCGGTCAGTTCACGCACAAGGTTGTTGCCAAGAAGCCCGGTGGCCCCCGTCACGAAGGCAAGGGGGAGGATGATGGGCTATTGGGATCGTTCGGCATGAAACTGCTCCACAGTTGAAGGAGCATGCTCTATAAGACTGGACCAAGGTCCATGGTCAAGAGCTTGAGGAACAAAATGCTGATAGGGGAATTCGCCCGGCGGACAGGACTTAGCCAGGACACCGTCCGCTTCTATGCCCGCAAGGGTCTGCTCGCGCCGCAACTCGGCGCCAAGGGCGGCCGCAATCCCTATCAGATTTTCACCGAACGGGATGCTTCGACGGCCCGAATGATTCGCTTCGCGCAATCGCTGGGCATGTCGCTCAAGGAGATCGCGGAGATTGCCACGGAACTACAGCGCGAGGGTCTCTCGCAGGCGCGTGAAATCGAGATCATGGAAGTCCAGCTTGCCAAACTGGAGCAGAAGGCGGCCGAACTGGCCGAACTGACCAACTACCTGCGGGCAGAGCGCGATTGGGTTGTGCGCGGCAAGCCGGGCGATGAACCGCGATTTACCGATGAGACGCTTTGCCTGGCTTCAACACTGCCCGGCGTCAGGTAACCGTGCGGCAATCGGTGGCGTTTGCGTCGTCATCGCGCAGAAAATCGCGCCATAGCGTAGAATCGGCAGGGCTGGCGGGCCACGCTCGACGAAGATGAGCACTACGTCTACGCTATCGCCCTCTAACGCCGCCCGCAGTATCTCTAGACTAAATGTCGCCCTGGCCAGGCGAACATTTAGTCTAGTGCCCGTCCATAAACGCCTGTTTTTCTCGGGTTTTCAAGGTTTCTTGTCCACTGAAGGATGTTGGTTGGGACGGGTGGTGGTACAGAACCCGTCAGATTATGGCGCGAAGCGCGATTTGGCGGCAATGTGGTATCGGCCGCCGCTCGCGGGAAGTGTTCTGAACACTGCCGGATGAGGGGTGTCAGGTTGGTCTGAGGCGGGCGAAGAGGGCGAGATTGTAAGCGACCACCGAGGACCAGACATAAGCCTTGAAGTGGTCGAGCCCGCGCCAGGTGCAGCGTCCCAAGCCATAAGCGCGTTTCAGACAAGAGATGCCGGCCTCGATGCCAGCGCGGAAGTTTCTGAGCTTGCGATAGACCCAGCGGCTGCTGACCATGTCTTCGATGCTGAGGCCGCGCTTCTTGTGGAAGGCCATGTCGCGGATGCCGCGGGCTTTGGCTCCATTCAGATTTTCGCGGCTGGCATAGCCGCCGTCGGCTGCGGCCTGGCGCGGCGGCTCGCCGTAAAAAGCGATGTGGCGTTCCAGCATTGGCAAGAAGCGCTCGCTGTCGGTCGGGTTGCCGGCTTCGATGACGAGGTCGAGGATCAGCCCGCTTCTGCCGGTCGTCAGATTGAGTTTGTGGCCGTAGTCGACGTCGCGGCTGCCCTTGACGATGATGTCGACATGCGGCTCGAACAGGCTCACCAGCTTCTCGCCAGCCGGGACCGGCTCCCCGGCCAGGACCCGCCGCTCGGTCTGATCGATGATCCGCTTGATCAGCGGCTGATAGTGGCAGACTTGCGCCTGCCAGAGTTCAACCGCCGGGCTCGCCGCCAGGGTCGGCCGTTCAACCGCCTGTTCGAGATAGCTCAAGGTGGTGCGCGTGATCTTGAGCAGTTCGCGGTAGTGCTTCACCCGTTTCGGTCGTCCGCGGGTATATTGGATCGCTTGAGCCCGTTTCTTTGCCGCGCGACGGTGGTCATGCCATAGGGTGGCACGACCCTGTGCATCGGCCTGCTGCAACAGCCGCACTATCACCCGCACAGCGTCCCATAACAGGCTGCTGTCGCTCGGCTCATGGATCAGTGCGGCGGTGACGGTGCTGTCCACACGCACGACCTTGCCACTTTCCAGCTTCTCTTGCCGCGCGCTTGCCAGCAGCAGCCGGTTGATCTCTTCAAAGGTTTGCGCCCGGATCGCGCTGATTGTCTTGTGCAAGACCGACTTCTTCGGGTTCCATCCCCACGGTAGCCGGGCAAAGGCGCGGAACGAGGCGGAGTCTTCCAAGTGGAAGGCCAGTTCTTGATAACTTAACTGGCGATGCTGCTTGAGCAGGGCGCAGCGCAGCACAGCCTCGGCCGGTAGACCCTCGCGACCGGTCTCTTTGAGACCATGCCGGCGCAGATCTCGCGTCACCAGCCCCAGCAGATCACGATGCTCATCCAGCCATTGCGATATCGCCTTCAGTTCACGACCGATCTCGTGTTCGGCGAAAAGATCGAATACACTGGCTTGGACCGTGCGTTCTTGGCGCATTGTCGGCTCCGGCGGTTACGGGTTTGTCTTTAGAATCAGTAGCTTGATCTGAAGTATACCTGAAACCGCCGGGCTTTGCCCGCGCAAAAATCGCGATTCATACAATAATTTCAGCAGTTTACCGTTTGTGGACGGGCACTAGTCTAGCGGTCTACGTCGTCGAAGATTGACTGAATTTTGGAGCGTGCGCTGGCGGTTCGGCCGACGGGTGACTCCACTCGACTTTCGACATCGGGATCGCGTGTCTCGTTGAGGTCCTCAATTGCTTTCCCGATGGCAATTCGCCCACCATCAATCTTAACGCGGTCGGAGTCGTCGATCGGAAGCGCGTCCTCGATACCCCCAATATCCGACCGCCAGCGACGCCACCGCGTCCCGCGATATGGCGGCAGCGCGTGTCACGGTCTTCCCCCGGTCCCCAGAGAAGGTTGCTCATACGACTAACGGAACTGCTGCTTCCCGTTCCAGCGCGGCCGCGACCGATGGGCGAACCTCGATCCGACGCATGTAGGCTGCAACTTTCGGCCAGCGGCTGAGGTCGATGCCGAAGCCTTTCATCCAACCGAGGACCGTGAAGAGGTAAGCGTCCGCCACCGTGAAGCGGTCGCCCATCAAATAGTCTCGCGTCGCGAGACCGGCTTCGATGAGATCGAAGCGCCGGGACAGCTTCGTCTTGAAGAGGTCTCGCAGCGTCTCCGGCAGGTCTAGGTTGAACAGCGGGCTCGATCCAGAGTGGACTTCGCTGGTGATGAAGTTGAGCCATTCCTGAAGCCGCACACGCTCCAGGGTGCCATTGGGCGGTGTTAGTCCTGAATTCGGCTTCAGGTCTGCCAGATACTGGACGATCGCCGGCCCCTCCGTCAGCACGTCTCCGGTGTCGAGCGCGAGCGCCGCCACATAGCCCTTCGGATTGACGGAGAGGAAATCGCCATGCTCCGACGTGCGCTTCGTGCGGTTGTCGACCCGGACGAGATCGTAAGGCAGCTTCAGTTCCTGAAGCACGATATGCGGCGATAGAGAGCAGGTGGCGGTAGCGAAATAGAGTTTCATGATGAAGGTTCCGCAGTCGGTGGATTGTCACCTTTGACATTGACGCAGAAGCAAGAATAAGGAAAATTACTGCAACAGATAACTGATATAAGTTAAGCTACTATGAACCTGACCCAACTCCGGAGTTTGATCGCCGTCGCCGAAGCGGGCAGCTTTACCGCCGCCGCGACGAGCGTCGGCGTCACGCAATCCGGCATGAGCCAGGCACTGGCGGCGTTGGAGGAAAGCCTGGGCGTGAAGCTATTGACGCGCCAGCGGCACGGCGTCGAACTCACCGCCTTCGGAGAGCGGGCGCTAGACCATGCCCGTGCTGCGCTCGTGCATCTGGAGGCGATTCGGAATGAGGCGGCGGAGGCAACCGGTGAGGAAGCGGGATCCGTGCGGATCGCGGCCTTTCCCAGCGTCTTCGCCACAGTGTTGCCGCCGCTTCTACGTCGCTTCCGCGCTCTCCATCCGGGCATTGAGCTGGTTGTGCTCGAAACGGACGATCGGGAGGTCGAGGCCTGGCTGAAGGCAGGGTCCATTGATCTCGGCGTCGTCCTCAACCCGTCGCCGGACAGCGATGCGGTCCCCATCGGACAGGACGCGTGGGTCGCCGTGCTGCCGTCGGGGCACCGTCTTGGACGACGTGGCACACTGTCCTTCGTCACACTGGCCGTCGAACCTTTCGTACTCGCGACCGGCGGGTGCCACGTCCATGCACGAACGCTCGCCGAGGCCGCCGGCCTGTCGCTCGCTGACGTGCGAATGGAGGTGCGGGACTGGGCCAGCGCGATTGCCCTGGTCAGGGAAGGTGTGGGTGTCAGCCTCGTGCCGGAATCGACACTGCCCGACAACCGGAAAGGCCTGCGAACGGCGCGGCTCGATCCGTCCCTGTGCCGCCGCTTCGGCTTGATGACGTCGCCGGTGCGCAAACGCTCGCGGGCGGCAAATCTGTTGATCGAATTGGCGCGACAGCAAGAATAGGCGTGGCGGATCACGCTGCTTACGCAGGTGACGAGGCTCAAGGATATGGCGATCAGGATGTGCGGTTTTCAGGATTTGCCGCTTTTCACATCCCGATCATATCCTGATGCCCGGCGCCCGCTGGCGCTCATGCCGGGCGGGTTTGGCTAGGGGGCCACCCCCGCGCGGCGCAAGGTATCGCTTTCATCAGGCCGGCTCACCTCGGGAGGTACGGTTCTCGAACCGTTCTGAGACGGTCCCTACCACCATCGCCAAGTTGAGTTTTTCAGCGGTTTGTCGGTTCTTGCGCTTTGGTCGACAGCTGCTGCAACACATCTACGAAGTCATCGAAGCGCTCCTTTCCAACCTCTTTGGACCATTGTTCATGCAACTGCCGAAGACATCCGAAAATGGCTGCGACTACTTCATGTCCCCGTAGCGTTAGATAGACCAGTCGGCGATCGCTGCCGTCGGCTGCGCGCCGCTCGACATAGCCCAGGTCTTCAAGCTGGCTGAGCAGATAGTTCACAGCTTGTCGCGACATCCGCTTCTGACGCGCGAGCTCGGACGGTCTCATTCCATTCGGCAGCGGAAACGAGAACACGGCAAAATGCGCCTCCTGGAAGTCAACAAACCCTGCCTCGTGAATGGCTTGCAGCATGCGGTCGCGCACATGCTGCCAGACAACGCGCAGCAGCGCGCCGAAGAACGGCGGACCGGGCAACGCGTCGGGAATTGAATCCGAGGGCAATAGGATTGACATGTATGTAAAGTCACTTTACTTGTTGATGTAAAGCTACTTTACATTGTGGGGGCCTTATATGGAAGCGGTACGAAACGATATTGTGCGGATCGGGCAACTCGAACTGCGTTTTCTCATCAGTGAAGTCGGCGCGACGGTGTTCGAATTCACGGTGCCATCTCGGGCGCGCGTCCCGGCTCCGCATCATCATCGGGATGCCGACGAATTCCTCTACGGCCTTGAAGGCGCGCTTACTGTCATCGTCGACGGGCAAACGCACGAGATTCGCGCCGGCGATGCCATATTCATTCCGCGAGGGGCGGTGCACCATCACGAGAACCTGCATCATGGCACAGCCAAGGTCCTGGCGACCATCACGCCGGGTACAATTGGACGGCGTTATTTCGAGGAAATTGCCGAGGTGGTGAACGTACCCGGCAAACCGGACCTCGCTAAGGCCAATGAGATCATGCTCCGCCACGGACTGGTCCCAGTCTGATCAGTTCACCCAAGCCTCGCAATTTTCCAGTTGATTGCGCAAGGAAATAGGAGCGTGACTAAGGCCGCTGTTGGCGCTTTCTGGCCGAGCCGTCATCGCCGAGCCCGGGTGAAGCTCTGGCGACCACTTTCACCGTGCTGGAAGCCCCCTTCCCGCTTCACCGAGACCCGACCTTGCCGGTTAAGCTCCAGCGAGGTTTCACGGCGCCTTTCGGGCCATAGGAAGCAGCTGGCAGTCGCAAACAGTTGACATCACTTTGATCTCATGTCTGACTGAATGTATGGGGTCGCGATCACCCCACGAGGCGTCACGCTGAAGTATCGCGTCCAACGAACCGTCACAACGGAGGGACGCGCGATGCCGTCGTTCACTGAAATATCACCTGAAAAGCTAAACCGTCTGATCGGGACACCCGGGGCTCCGAGGCTTATCGACGTTCGCAACGACGAGGATTTTTCCGCCGATCCCCGGCTCATTCCGGGTTCTTTCCGGCTCCCCTTTGCCGAAGTCGCCCAATGGGGCAATGACCTTTCTGGCCCGACCGTCGTTATCTGCGACCACGGTGCCAAACTCAGCCACGGCGTGGCTGCGCATTTGCGCGTGATGGGCGTCGCCGCCGAAACTCTTGAGGGCGGCTTCAAGGCCTGGATAGAAGCGGGTGGACTGGCTGTTCCCGAGGAGAAGCTGCCGCCGCGCGATAGGCAGGGGAGAACGGTTTGGGTGACGAGGGCGAGGCCGAAGATCGACCGCATTGCATGTCCATGGTTGATCCGCCGCTTCGTCGACCCGTCCGCGATCTTCCTCTTCGTTGTCGCCTCCGAGGTTTCGATGGTGGGAGATCGCTTCGGCGCGACGCCGTTCGATATAGAAGACGTATTCTGGAGTCATCGCGGCGATCTGTGTTCGTTCGACACCATGATCCAGGAGTTCGCACTGGAATCGGAGCCGCTATTGCGCCTCGCGACTATCGTCCGCGCCGCCGATACTTCGCGACTTGATCTCGCGCCTGAGGCCGCTGGCTTGCTTGCGGCATCGCTTGGGCTCTCCAGGATGTACACCGACGACCTGGAACAACTCGAGGCAGGGATGGTACTTTACGATGCCTTCTATCGCTGGTGCCGAGACGCCAAGGAGGAGACACACAATTGGCCCTCCGCAAAGAAGGGGGCCTAAGATGACGATCATTTCCACAAACAAGGCGAACGACCAAACGATTTGCGAGGCTCACCACAGCGTGTCCTTTGGTGAAGCTTTTCGCGTTTGGGTGCGGGTCGCCGCCCTCAGCTTCGGGGGACCGGCAGGACAGATCGCCGTCATGCACCGCATCGTGGTCGACGAGAAGAAATGGATCGGTGAGCATCGCTTCTTGCATGCTCTCAACTATTGCATGCTGTTGCCCGGACCCGAGGCACAGCAGCTCGCCATCTATATTGGCTGGCTGTTGCACCGGACTGCAGGCGGTTTGGTCGCGGGCATTCTGTTCGTACTTCCCGGTTTCCTCTCCATCCTTTTGCTCAGCTACCTCTATGTGGCTTTCGGAAACGTCGATGCCGTCGGAGGGATGTTCTTCGGCCTCAAAGCCGCCGTCCTTGCGGTCGTCATACAAGCGGTCGTCAGGATCGGTGGGCGGGCACTCCGGAACACCGCAATGATCGCAATCGCCACAGCCGCGTTCATTGCGATCTTCGTATTCCATGTGCCGTTCCCTCTGATCATTGTGGCTGCTGCGACGATTGGCTTTGTCGGTTCGAAGTCCGGCTCCGGCTCCTTTCGGGTCGGAGGCCACAAGTCTGGGGGTGGACCGGTGCTGTCGGACGCCGAATCCGCGCTGGGCGAAGAAATACCTCCGCATGCGCGCCCGAACCTGCAATGGTCGTTGCGTATCTCCGCAATACTGCTTTCGCTGTGGCTCGTTCCGTTGCTCCTTCTGTATGTGTTCCTCGGTGGCGACGACGTGTTCACTCAGATCGGTTTCTTTTTTAGCAAGATGGCTGTCGTAACGTTTGGCGGAGCTTACGCAGTGCTTGCGTACGTTGCGCAGCAAGCGGTTCAACACTACGGGTGGCTCAAACCTACCGAGATGCTTGACGGCCTCGGCATGGCGGAGACGACGCCGGGACCACTCATTATGGTGCTGCAATTCGTCGGCTTCATGGGAGCCTATCGAGATTCGGGAAGTCTCAACCCCATAGTAGCCGCTACACTTGCCGCGGTCCTGACCACCTGGGTGACGTTCATACCGTGTTTCCTTTGGATATTCCTCGGAGCACCGTTCATCGAGAAGCTAAGAGGGAACACCGCACTTGCAGGTGCGATGTCAGCAATCACCGCCGCAGTCGTCGGCGTCATACTCAATCTGGCGATCTGGTTCGGTCTTCATTTCCTCTTCGCGGAGGCTAAGGTCCACCGTCTGGGGCCGCTTTGGATCGAACTGCCGGTTTGGTCTTCGCTCTCCCCGCCTGCGCTCATGCTCAGTCTAGCAGCGGCGATCGCGATTTTCCGCTTCAAGGTGTCGGTCATCCCAACCTTGCTGGCATGCGCTCTTGTGGGTGTGGTGTGGAGCATCATTAACTCGGCCTGATCGACGGTGGGGCTGGCCGCAAATCGCGTTGCGGCGAGTTGTGGCTTCTGAAAACCTTTCGGCTTGATCAGCCGAGGCGTGGTCATCGTGCTTGCCGTGCAAAAGCAATGTTTCTGCACGGATCATGTGTAAATGATACAAGGCAGAGCGATCCAAGAACGCTTCATTTGAAAGGCCAGCCTCCTTCTCGATCGCCTGTTGCAATACCCACGAACTGTTTTGGTAAGCTTCCTTGAGATCGTGGACGCCGCCCGACAGGATGATTGCGGGCGGTCGGGCACCTTTGCGGCAACCCTTGCTGAAGCGACTGCCTATCGTTGTAGATAGCGAGGTCCGAGGGGACATTGCCTTCAATGAACTGGAAGACGTCGCGGCCAGCTTCGTCGTTGCCACAGGAACGCAAAACTGCGGTGAAGCCAAATTTGCTCGAATTGCTTGAGCAGCGCGTGCGCAGAATCGGTGGTCGCATGGGCAGTCGGCGAACGCCTAGAGTGGGTGGGAAGCGGACCCCGGCCGCGACATCGCCATTCGCCTGCATCTGGCTCCTAAATGACGTTGGGAACGTCCGGGCAAGTGGGCACGCGCCCAAAGGGGCGCCGAGATCGATGGACCCCGCGCTATCTGATGGGCAACCGCTTCACGGTGGCGGACGCTTACCTCTTCACGGTCCTCGGCTAAATGAAGGGCTTCGGGATCGACGTTAGCCGCTGGCCGAAAGTCGCAGCCTACATGCGGCGGATAGAGGTGCGCCCCTCAGTCTCGGCGACGCTGGAAAGGGAAGCAGCAGTCCCGGCAGTTGCGTGAACAACTTGCTCGTTGGGACCAGGGGAAGACGTGACACGCGCCAGCCCCGCCAGTTTGCGGAACGCGGCGGCGTTGCGGGGGGGCGATCCGGACCGGGTTGTGCCGCTTTAGGGAGGCACCTATTGCGGTTGCAAATGTTCGGCCATGAAGTCGAGGAACGCCCTCAGTTTGGGCGTGATCTGGCGGCTGGCCGGCCAGAGCACATTGAACTGATCGGTCTCGGTGACCCACTCTTCTAAGATTGACACGAGACGGCCGTCAGCGATCTCGGCACGGATCGCAAATGGCGGCAGACAGGCAATTCCCAGCCCCTCGATCGCCAACTCGATCAGAGGGTCGACCGCCGTTGCGCTCATTCGCTCCGGCAGAATGATCTTCTCTCGCCTCTCCGCACGCGCGAACGGCCAAGGTCGCAGCTTGCCCTTGCTGGGCGACCGTTGGTGCAGGCACTGATGATGCGCCAGATCGTCAGGGGTTTTCGGCACGCCGCATCTCGCCAGATAGTCGGGTGAGGCGACGATTTTCTGTCGGAACCGTCCAACATTGCGGCTCATCAACCGGCTGTCCGATGGTTGCCCGGTGCGAATGACCGCATCGAACCCATCCTCCACAACGTCCACCAGCCGATCGGTAAAATCCAGATCGAGTTGCACCTCGGGCCAGGCGCGCATGAACTTAGCCATAACAGGTGTCAGCAGCATACCGACCAGCGGCAGACTGATGCGCAGCCGACCTCTTGGCGTTCGGTTGGAACGGGCAAGCTCAGCTTCGGCTGCCTCGACCTCCTCGAAGATGCGGCGGCAGCGTTCGAGGAACAGCCGCCCTTCTTCGGTAAGCGTCATATTGCGGGTGTTGCGATGGAATAGGCGCACGTCCAGCCGTTGTTCAAGTCGAACCACCGCCTTGCCAACTGCCGAGGCAGAAAGGCCGAGCTTGCGGCCGGCGGCGACGAAGCTGCCTGTTTCAGCCGATTGCACGAAGGCATTCAGTGCAGCGAATCTATCCATTGCCAATGGATAGCGGAATGCTTGTCCGTAGTCATCGGAATAGAGGCCCGTTTTTCCGATAAACGACGTCGACTATCTCTGGGTCTTCGCAACCTTGAGTTCTTTCATTGGAGACGAACATGATCCCCGCCTTCGCTATCCAGCCCGCACCAACCACTTTCATCGTCAACGTCATTCACGTTCACGCCGGCAAACAGGAGGAAGCGTTCCAGATCATCCAGGATGTCGTCCGCTATGTCGCCGAGCGTAAGCCGGGCTTTCTGTGGAGCAACCTCGCCAAAAGCACCGATGGGCTGACCGTCGTGAATATCGAGGCGATTTCTGATCCCGGCGATGTCGAAATCTTCTTTTCGGATCCGGTCTTCCTCGAGAAATTCCGCAAGCTCGACACTGTCTCAACCAGCGAGTTTCACACCTACACCGTCGGGGATCTGGTGCTGCCGAAAGCCCCTTCGCTACGGCACGGGTAAAATCGGCTGCCGGAGGCGGGCTCTGCGCGCTCGCGGTGGCCGGCTTCCTCTGACGGAGGCTCTGCCGGCGGGTTGCTCCCGCAGATCGGGGCATCGTTGGGGTAAGCGAGGCCATGGCCGGGCATCGATCAGTATCTATGCATTGGGGTCGCTGCTCGCCGTGATCCCGCTGACGGCAGCAACGCGAAGCTGGCGCTATCATCGGCTTCGCAATCGCAAATCTGATCACGGCAATGACGGCGAGCTTCATCGTCGCAGTGGCGGTGAGTTTCGTCGGAGGCGTATCGGCCGGCCTGCTATGGGCGTTACTGGCCGGTTATTCGGTTCGCATGGCGCCATCCCGTCTCGCGAGGCGAACGATGGCCATCGAATGGTGGGGACACCCTTGGCGCTCTCTACGGGCATCCCGTCCGGCGCCTTTCTGGGCGTCCTCATCGGTTGGAAATTGACGTTCGGTTCGCTCAGCGTCACGCGTTGTTGCTGGTCGGCAGGATCATCTTGAAGGCGCCGGATTTCGCCGAGGCTGAAACGGAAGTCCCTTCATGGCCCGAGGTCTTTGCGGTTCAGCAGACCGCGTCGACGCGCGCACCGGGGCCGGCGGCAGATGTGGCCCAAGCGATGATCGTCACGGCATGGAATATCGCCATTTCGGTGGAGCCGCCGCGGTGGTGTCATCCTCGTCACTGCGGGAGCGGTTGGACTGCCGTGGACAAGTATTGCCCTGCTTGTGGGCGCTGCCCGATCAGCAGTTTGCATAAAACGGGCTGTAGCTGGTCAAGCCGGCTAGCAAATGGCCATCGATGTCGCGGCTCTGACCAAGCCCCATGCGAGAACCAACGTGTACGGTTCGAATCCAGTCGAGGGCTCAATCTCAACACGAATTCTTCGGCCGCGAAGACCACGTCGGCTTCTGTCCAACTTTCACGCGGTGCCAAAGTAGAAGAGCGGCCCGCCGAAGGCTGCACCCAAGAAACAAAACGCCGATCCAGCCGAACCCCGCATAGACGGAAGTCGAGGCGATGGCGCCCACGGCGCTTCCTGCCGAATGGAAAGCCATGCAGCCGCCAAGAAGGCGGCTATGCGCATCCGGGCGAAGCGTGAAGATCGCACTTAAACTGGTCACGTGCGCCGCCTGAACCGTGAAATCAAAAAGGATGACGCCGATCGTGAAAGCAATGAGCGATACCGGCTGTAGGTCGATCCGCAGCCATGAACTTGTCACCAGGGCAAAACCGAAAGCTGTCCGTCCGTTGAGCCAGACCGAGGTCAGCCACACGCCCAGCGGCGGGCCGGGGAGAACACAGCCCAACGCCGTGATCAACCGATGAGACCAGTGGAGATGCAACTAGCGTTTTGGTATTGATCTCGTGTGGGCTGTGCGTCCGCAATACGCGGCAGTTCGCTCGACTTCTTATTGCGTGTTAGGAATCCTATGACCGAAGAGGCAGCACTGATCAGTGCGACTTTGTTATTGCTTGCCGCCGTGATTGTTCCATGGTTCATCCGGCGGTGGCCGCTTTGGGCGAGAGCGTCGTGGCGGCTCGTGGTCTTTGTCATCCTGACATATCTGGCTTTCCGAGCAGTCGGCTCGCCGTTTGCTCCTTCGTTCGATACGCAACAGCCAGGCGAGCGAATATGGCAGCAACTCATTGAAATCGGCTGGTGGCTAGTTGCCGCCCAATGCGCGATCGGCCTCGCCCGTCTGTTCGTGGTCTTCGAAACGAAGCCACGCGAGTCCCGGATCGTGTCCGATCTTCTGGCTGGGCTGATCCATCTCCTGACGCTGTTCGCGGTCATCAACTTCGTCTTCGCAGTGCCGATCGGCGGCCTTCTCGCCACGTCCGGCGTCATCGCCATCGTGCTCGGCCTGGCGCTTCAAAGCAGTCTGTCGGATGTCTTTTCAGGCATCGCCGTCGGCATTGAGCGGCCCTATAGTCCGGGCGATCTGGTCTGGGTCGAAGGGGGGATTGAGGGCCGGGTGATCCAGGTCAACTGGCGTTCCACGCACATCGCCACAATGAACCGGGACGTCGCCATTGTGCCGAACAGCGTTATGGCGAAAGCGCGTCTCGTCAATCACAGTATGCCGACGACCGTTCGCGGCGTTTCAGTCACGGTCCGGCTGGCCGCAAACGAGCCGCCGGATCGGTGCATGGCGGTGCTGACGGCGGCCGTCAAGACCTGCATGCTGATGTCCGACACTCCCCCGCCAAGCGTAGCGCGTACGGAACTGCAGGGGGACGGCGTCGCTTATGACATCAGCTTCTCCATTAGGAGCATAGAGGTGCTCGTCGCGGCCCGAACCGAACTGCTTGGACATGTGCAAAGCCATTTACGACACGCGGGCATCGCTCTTGCCGTACCGGGCGTGCCCATCCAGACACGTTTGGAAGTACCGACCGCTGCAAAGCTGCTACAGGAGTCGGATTGGTTCGGGGTGCTTGCCGAGGCCGATCGAAACCTTTTGGCTGAGCATTTGATCGAGGTCTGGTTTGCGACTGGTGACAAGCTGATGAAGGAGGGCGAAGACCCGCAGGTGCTCTTTATTCTTGCCTCCGGTACGGTCGAGATTTCCAGCGAGGCTCCGCCGTTGAGCACTGTGATCTTCCGGCTAGGGCCAGGCGGCAGCCTTGGCGCCATAGGCATGATCACGGGAACGCCCTATGCCGCGACCGCAACCGCGCTGACGCCGGTTTCGGCCTACTGCCTGAACAGGAAGGGCGTGAGCGACGCCATCGCTTCACGGCCGGATCTCGTCAAGAGCCTCGAGGTGTTGGCGCGCAGAGGACAGGAGATGCAGCGCAGGGATGTGGTTGCGCGTGAAAGCGATCACTTCGATGAGCCCGAAATGTTTCTGTCGAAGCTGCGCAGTTTCCTGCGGAAGATATCGGAGAGCTCCGACAACGAGGACCATCGGCGAAATCACCGGCGCTAATGCGCCGGGACCAACTGGAAAGTGGTACCCTTGCGTTCAGCAAATCCGACGCCAGGATAAGCCCAATGATAGCCAAGCAGCTTCAGCTTCTCGGACACGGCCCTTTCTAGCAGGATATGTCGGTTTTTGATCGCCAGGTCCGACAGCATGTCATAGCCGAAGCGCCAGGATGGGTGTTCGAACGAAATAACATGGTTCGTGGTGGCGTCAGCGGTGATGATCAGGCCCTCGTCTGCAGCGACTTCGAATGACAGGTGCCCCGGTGTGTGGCCCGCCGTGTCCAGCGCGACGATCCCGGGTATGACCTCATCCCCGGGGCGCACCGTCTTCTTGGTCGGATGTGCGCTGACCGTCTTCTCTCAACGTGGTTTTATTGGAACAGACGGCCTGCCTAAGAGGAGCCGTTGGAAGTATTCGGGACTACTGCTCGCGGTATCAGCAGCGACCATCCTTTGGGCTTTTACCTACACKGGCGGCGACCTTCTTGCAGTTGCGGTCCCGATGGTTGGGATGTTTGGTCTGCGGAGCTATCTGATAGCACGGGCTCTGGATACCAATCAGATAGGCGGTGTCGCGGTTTTGGGAACCGGCTCTCTATTGGCAGCCAGACAAGATACAGATTCCGCTTAGAAGGCGGGTTTTAGGATAGTCTGCCTGGGAGATTTGCGACAAAAGCAGGGCCTAAAACACGTATCAGGTCGCACGTGGTGGTAATAAAGGTCAAGATCGCCTCATCGCTTCACTCTGTTTTCCGATGCCCGACCTCATGCCTTTCATTCCGCTTTCGTTTGTCGTTGCGCTGCTGCTCCTTATCCTGTTTGTCGCCGTGGTGAGGACCGGTGCCGATAGCAACTCTCGTAACTTTCCCTTCCTTGCGTTGATCCTGTTGAGCGCTTTCCAGGCACTCCTCTCGGGGCTGCGGTGGGGTTACGGCATCGTCGAAGTGATGTATGTCGCGCCCGTGGGCGCAGCGCTTGTGCCGCCGCTCGTCTATTGCGGCGTAGCAAGGCTGGTGCGCAAAAGTAGCTCTTCTCGCCATCTATCTCTCGGCCTTCACGCAATTCCCGCTGTCGCTATTGCTATCGTCTTGCTGACGGCAGCGTGGCGAGGCGCAATTGATGTGCTTCTACCGGCGATCTTCATAGGCTATGCCGGGGCGATCCTGCATCTCATGCGGTCGGGACCTGACGCTTTGCGAAGAACTCCGTTCGAAAGTGCAGTTCCGGTCTATCGGGCGCTTATCTTTGCCGCGTCGGCGTTGTTGCTGTCGGCGGCACTTGATCTGTTCGTGTATCTTGATTTTTCGTGGACGCAGGGCACGCACGCACCAGGCATGGTGGCGATCGGCAACCTTGTTGCACTGATTGTTCTGTCGATCGCCGCTGCGGTCGTGGTTCAGGGTAGAGAGGCTTCTGAGATCGATATGGCGGCCCTGCGTATCGACAACGTGGGTGATAAGGAGACACTCACAGCTGTCCAATTGCTCATGGAGACAAAGCGTTCATACCGCGATCCGGACCTCAATCTTGATCGGCTTGCGCGCAAAGCCATTATTCCAGCGCGGCAGATTTCCACTGCGATCAACCGGGCAACCGGTAAAAACGTCTCGCAATACGTCAATGAGTTTCGCGTTTCAGAAGCATGCCGGCTGCTTGAGGAGACGGAAAAACCTGTGACCGAAATCATGTTCGAAGTAGGCTTCCAGACCAAATCCAATTTCAATCGCGAGTTTCGCCGTGTCACGGACGCAACGCCTGCTCAGTGGCGACAGAATCGGGCGAAACCAGGCTGAGCCGGCATTTCCAACGTACAAAATCGCGATTCAGTACGATCAACAACGTGTTTGAGGTCGAGTTCAGGGCATTAAGCCGGCTTCAATGGCGACATGAACACACTCACCGAACACGATCGCAAACTCGCCGAAACGCTCAGGTCTCTTTCTCTGGAGCCGCCCGCGGACCCGCAAAAGCCACGCCCGAAGATCATGCGCTGGATTGTGGGCGTTCTGCTTGTCGCCGCCACTCTCGTCATCGTCGCCCTGGTTTCGCCGGGCTCGGTGAATGACCTAAAGACATCATTTTCAAGTCAGCCTAAGCCGTCCAAACTCGATCAGGCTGCCCCAGGAACACGGCCCCGCGCGACCTCGGATAGTGACAACCCTTCGCCAAGTTCGGGGACATCTGGAAGAGCCGGGCGTGAGACTACCGGCTCGGGCTATGTCGTCGCGCCACGTTCTACCACTGTCTTCTCCAGGTATGAGGGCAAGATCACTGGAATTGCAGTTGAAGTCGGCGACCAGGTCCAAGCCGGTCAGATGCTCGTCGTTTTGGAAGACGCCAGCGCCCGTCTGGCACTTGAGCAAGCAAGGGCAGCGAAGGTTTCAGCCGATCTTGTGCTTGCCGCAAGGGAAATCGCCTTAACGCAGGCCACCACTTCGTTTCGACGCACCGAATCTCTAGTGCAACGTGATGTGACATCCAAAAAGGACCTGGAGGACGCTGGAACAGCCTGGAAGAATGCCCAGAACAATGTCGAGCAGGGCCGCCAGGACCTTGTCAGAGCTGATCTCGCAATCCTTGTTGCCCAAGAGCAGGTGGACGAACTGACTGTTCGTGCACCCTTTGCCGGGACCGTGACGCAGCTCAACGCTCACATTGGCGACACCGTTCTGGCGCGCGCCGATAGCGTTCGGGAAAGCCAAAGCATCTTGGCACTCGCGGATGTGTCCAACATGGTGATCGACGCTGACATAGCCGAGACGAATGTCTCCCTGCTCCGACCCGGCCTGCGAGGAGAGGCCGTACTCGACGGCTTTCCCGACCGGCCTTTTGGTATCGAACTTAAACGGGTAGCGCCGATTGCGTCGGCCGAAAAAGGCACGATTGGGCTTCGGCTCTCCCTGATCAACCCACCTGTCGGCATACGACCCAATATGGCGGCGCGCATCCGCATCATTATCCCCGAACCTCGAAGTCAAATCGGAGAAGCCCGGCCATGATCGACCTTCATACAGAAGAGCCATACATCACGTTGAGAGACGTGCGGAAGGGATACAGGATCGGTGGCGAAACCATTCCGATCTTTACAAACCTCGATCTCGAAATTCCTCGTGGTGATTTCGTCGCCATCATGGGACCATCCGGATCAGGAAAGTCGACGCTGCTCAACCTGCTGGCTGGGGTCGAGAACCCTGATGCGGGCGAGATCAACATTGGCGGCGCCAGGCTCGATCGGATGGGGGAGACGGCACGATCAGCATGGCGAGCGCACAACATGGGCATCGTCTTCCAGTTCTACAATTTGCTGCCGATGCTCAATGCAGCGGAGAATGTAGAGTTGCCGCTTCTGCTCAAACCCATTTCGGCGAAAGAGCGGCGTATTCGCGTTGGCAAGGTTCTCGACCTGGTTGGCCTCGCCGGACGTGAGAAGCAATATCCGGCGCTGATGTCAGGTGGTCAGCAGCAGCGTGTCGGTATAGCGCGCGCAATCGCGGCGGATCCCAATCTCTTGCTGTGCGACGAGCCGACCGGCGATCTCGACCGGAAATCCGCAGACGATGTTCTCGATATGCTGCGTCTTCTCAATCGGGAACTCGGAAAGACGATCGTAATGGTGACCCACGACCCGCAGGCCGCACTTCACGCCCGTCGGACACTGCATCTCGACAAGCGAATTTTCGTTGACGAGAAGGGGACCGCGCAATGAGCTTCCTCCATCTTGCCAGAAGGAACGCCTGGCGAAAGCCGCTGCGCACTCTTCTTTTGATTTTCTGCGTGACGGTCGCCTTTCTGATCTACGGGTTGACCGCTAGCTTCCTGAATGGGACACAAGGCTCGGCCGGCGCCAGCGATGTTCTTCTCGGAGTAGTGAACGCGGCTGGCCGCACGCAGCACCTGCCTATGGCTTACATGACACGCATCGCATCGGAACCGGGCGTAGCGTCGGTTGCCTACATGACGCGTCTACGGGGCTACGTGGATGTTGAGAAAAACGTGGTCGCCGTAAGCGCGGTTGAGCCCCGGCTTATTGCCAGCGCCAACGGCAAGGAGCTTGGTCTGACGCCAGAATTGATTGCTGCACTCGGCGAGACCCGGGATCGGGTGCTGGTCGGCCGAGACTTGGCGGAAGCGCAGGGATGGTCAGTCGGACAGCACATCACTGTCAAAGCATTCCAAACGGCGCGGAAGGATGGGAGCCGTGACTGGCGCTTCGAGATCGCCGGTATTTTCGAAGGCGAGAACGCCAACACCGACACCTATTTCATGCTCGCCAGCTACGAGTATATCAACACCGCCCGGGCAAAGGGTGAGGGTACGGTGGATGCATTTATCGTGCGTCCCGCGGAGGGCATGTCTGCTGGCATCCTTGCGGCGCGCATTGATACGTTGTTCGCCAATTCGGCCACTTCGACGCGCACACAATCGGAAAAGCAATTCCTGGAAGCCTTCCTGCGCCAATATGCCGATGTCGGCCTGATCATCAATCTGGTTGTCAGCGCAGCTTTCGTTACGTTGCTTATGATCGTCATCAACACCATGGTCTTTGCCGTGCGCGAACGCACCTTTGAGATTGGTGTGCTGAAGACGCTGGGCTTCTCGCGGGGGCGCATCCTGGCGCTCGTCCTTGGCGAGACGCTGTTCATTTTCGCAGTCGGGGGCACTCACGGTCTCATCCTGGCAAAGATTGCTGCTGTTTCGACCGGACCAGCGCTCGGCCTCATTTTCTCCATGGCCGTGCTCGCCAAGGCTGTTTCATTCATCGTTCTGCTCGGGCTCGTCACCGGTCTGATCCCCGCAATCAATGCCATGCGCACACCCATCACTGCAGCCTTCAGATCGAGATAAGCCGATGCCCTCCCAATTCAATCAGTCGCTCGTAATGATCAGAGCGAACCTCCTGAGCCTGACGCGACGCCTAGCCATCGCCGCCTCAATGGCACTTTCCGTCGCGCTCGTCGTCTGTGTGCTCGCTGGTTTCCTGTCTATGGCCGCCGGATTTGAAAGGGCATTGAAGAGCGCCGGTTCTCCGACCGTGGCGGTGATCCTCGGCGGCGGCACAAACCAAGAGAATGGCTCCGATGTTCCGGCTGGCGTCATCCGTACCATCGAGGCAATGCGAGGCGATATCGGCCTGGTCCGTGATACGCACGGCAACGTCGTCTTGTCACAGGAGATCGTAGTGCCTGTCGAGGTGACGAACGGTCAAGCCGGCGTTGCAAAGATGCTGACCTTGCGAGGCATGAACCCGACAGGGCCTTCTCTGCGAGATGGAGTCGTCCTGACCGAAGGACGCTTTTCCAAGCCAGGCGCGCGCGAAATCGTGGTCGGCGAACGGATTGCCGCAGAATTCACTGTGCTTGCGATCGGAAGGCAAGTGCGGCTTGGTTCGGTGAATTGGACAGTGGTAGGGCATTTTTCCTCTGGCGGCAGCGCATTTGAATCAGAGATATGGGCCGATCTTGATGCCGTTCGCTCTGCCTTCGATCGACTGGGCGAAGTTCAGAGTGTTCGTGTACGGCTTGACGGGACTGGGGCAATCGGAAAACTGATGACAGCCCTCAGAGGCATCACAACCACGCCTTTGGTCGCTGTAATCGAGGCCGATTTATACGCCGCTGAAGCATCCGGCACGGCAAATCTCATTCGTATGTTTGGATGGCCGATTGCATTGCTTATGGCGCTCGGCGCGACTGCGGGAGCACTTAACACAATGATGAGTTCGGTTTCTGACCGGGCGGTAGAGATCGCTACGCTGCGCGTCTTGGGTTTCAGTCGCCCGTCAGCGTTCATTGCGACGTGGGCAGAGGCGGTGACGCTGGCGGCGCTCGGCGTGGTCTTCGGCCTCGTGGCGTCATGGTTTGTATTCAATGGATGGCGGGCCAGCACTATCGGTGCAAACTATTCCAGCATGTCCTTCCAGCTCACGATGAACGAAGGTGTGATGCTGACAGCGGGTCTTTTGGGTTTGGCAATCGGTGTCGTTGGGGGGGCTCTGCCGGCTTTTTCTGCCACCCGGCTGCCCTTGACGGCAGCTTTACGCGCGCGAGGATGATAGTTCTTTGTCGCGAAAGTACCGCTGACTTTTGCTGCGATGTTTGATCAGTGCCACAATGGGCAAAAGCTAGCGGACGACAAGGTCAAATGAGGGTTGGAAAGTCTTATGCGAACACGCCTTCGGCTGAAATGGCCCCATCAAGATCCGGACACGATCTCCCACTTGATAGGTGTGCGAGGTAAATCGCCAGCGATCCCTTGTGGATCGTGTTGACTCCTACGCTTACTCAGTAGAAAACAAGCTTAGCGACAGGGGAGATTACTGATGGCTGGTGAATTCAATCCGGCTTCTGCGACTGAGACTGTGGAAACGGATGCCTCGGCAACAGCGCCGGCACCGAAAAAGCAGCGCGCACCACGCCGTCAGAAGGCAGTTGCTGAAGCAACGGCTCCCTCTGCCGAAATTGCAAAGTCAACTCGGGCCTATCGGAAGAGAGGTAGCGCACCGACCGAAGTCAAATCGGTGGCGGCTGAAGCAAAAGTCGTGGCTAGGGGCAAGGCAAAGGGCGGCGCCAAGAGCACTACCGCGAAGCCGACCAAGCAAACTGAAAGAGCTCCAGCGACCGCAGTTGAAGAGATGGCTGATCTCATCAAACTTGAAGAAGAGAACAAGAGCCTCCGCAAGGCGCTGGCAGACAAGCTGCGTGCGGAAAATTCCGACCTGCGCAAGCGGCTCGGGCTCGATTGATTGACAGAAGGCAGAAGGTCGGTTGCGCGCTCGACCTCCGTTACTTCGTCTGCGGTAGTCGCGAGTTTCCCGGACAATCGTGCGGCGGGTCAAAACTTGGCGCGGCTTCGCGGTGCGAATTGCTTGAAGGTCACACACCATAATATCACCATGGAAACTCCTTCTCCAACTCACACCCCGGCGGGTTCAGAGAAATCCAAAGCAACGTTCGATTGGGAAGGAGAGCACTCTCGAAGCAATCGAAGCGAGGCTCAACAGACGCCCCTTCTTCCCTCGACCTCACCGGAAAGCGTCTCTCGATCCGTTCACAAAGGAATTACGCCAGCCGAGCCTCCCGCGACCGCGTTGAATGAACGCGAAAGCCAGATGGATGCCGCGCACGCATTTTCGCTGCCGGTCGCTATCGGCGATGATCAGGCGCAGGCGCATGATGAGATTCCTGGATCTCGTGCAGAGGCGAATGCGATCGAGCCGGAAAGTAGAGTGGGCATAAAGTCTCCGAAAACGTCACGTGCAACACGTCCAGCGCCAAAAAAAGTCAGACCGCGTCCTGCACGGTTGCCAAGGGACTGGATCAAAGCGCCAAGCCTCCTTCGTCCACTCATTCATTTTTTTGAGAGGACGCAAGCCCGGATGATGGGATCAAGCATTTACGACACCAATCGGCCCAGAAGCTGCTATTACAGAACGGGCAGCTCCGGAAAATGCTAGGGCGCTTCGATTGCTCATAAACCTCAATAAAAGTATCAAGACTGGAAATTCATGAAAACACAGCAGCGAAAATTCGTCGTCGAAATCAAATCGGCGCGCCGGCGCTCACCAATGTCGGATTCGATTTGGGGCAATACCGACCTCGAGGCTCTTGTGCGTGAGGCGAAAGCCGAAGCCCCGCATTTGTTCGAGGGGAACACCGCCCCTGATGCTTCGGGCCAAGATGTGCCAGTGCCTCAAGAGGATCACACTCAGCACAGTGATGACAAAGTAGCCGAGAACCAAAAGGCTTCAATGGCAGCGTCCCAGCACGTTCTCGCAACCCAGCACGACACTGGCTCGGCCTCCAGTTCCATTGCCGTTTCACAGCCTAACAAAGATAGGTTCGAACCACGGCCAAAGAAAATGTCACAGCAGCGTCGCAAGGAAAACGTTAAGCGTCGCCCAAGTTTTGCAAAGGACCTACTCGACCAGCGATCCATCAGCCCTCAACTCGGCGCGATTTCCGATGAGCTCGTAGCGCTTGAGGCAGAAAATCGGCGCCTAAAGAGCCTCTTTGCTCAAAGCCTGCACCAAGAGAATTTTCTGCTTCTGAAGATGCTTGAACGCTTTGGCAAAGATTGAGATTTTGCCATTGATCGCTCGCTCGACTGAGGTTTGCATACCATCAGAAGCATTGACTTATGGCGCTCATTCGAGATCCCGAAATTCGACGGAGCAACAGCATCGGCGTTCGAAACCTATTCAAGGCGATCGGACGCACAAATTCGCGATAGCCGCAGCGCGATTTGCTGACGGGTATCGAAGTCTCTTTTTCTGCTGAGTACGAAACCCTTGCTGACCTCCGCTGCGCGCTGCGACGGTTCACGGATTTCAGCGCGAGCGAGGTCCAGGGGGTAGCGATTACCCCTCAGCAGCATCAGGCCCTACTGGCGATCAAGGGACTGCCGCAGCAAAAACGGATGACGATCGGTATGTTGGCCGACCGCTTGCTAGTTGCTTCCAATTCCGCAACTGGTCTGGCCAATAGTCTCGCGGTGGACGGCCTTGTAGAGCGGACAGTCGCGACGTCGGACGCGCGAAGACAAACGCTGGCTCTCACTTCCAAAGCGGAGGATGTTTTGGAACAGCTAAGTGGCGCTCATCTGCACGAAATCCGCGAGACGGCACCTGAGCTTATGCACGCTCTTCGTATTTTGCAGGATAGAAGGAAGCTGGAGCAGATAGCATGGATGGCATGATCGGAATTCGTCTCTAGCAACAACCGGACCGACAAGAATGCTCGCTGAGCCAGAACTCGAGCGTGTATCTGTTGCTGGCGATGGACCGATAAAGATATGCCCAACGACCGCGAGCCTTGACACAGCGACTGTATGTAGGATCGGCGCGCTAGACCATGTCCGGTTTGCCGCATTTTCCGGAGCCGACACCTCCCAAAAGTCAGCGAACGCAGCGAATGTCAAAGGGGCGCGATAGGCGGCGAAAAAGGACTGCCCAAACGCGCCATTATCTGAGATAATTAAGTGGGGAGGATTGCCTCTACGGCTCGCTCAGCCGCACGGGATGGTTTCGAATCGGCATCTCGTCGAACCATCTTTGGATCCTGCCCCGTCCGCAGCGATGAGTCGGCTGTCGGCAAGCATCTAGCGAGCATTTTCCTTGTTCAGCCAACGCGAGCCAGGAGCGTTTCACATGGTAACGTGGAAACCCGATCCAAGCTTTTATCCGTCACCGCGAATGGCCATGAAGGCTGCGCCGGAGACAATTGCCTATGTCGTCGCCTTTAATCCGGCGCGAGTGGTCCCCGACGAGCTCGCGGTCGTCGATGTCGACCCGAAATCGGCCTCTTATGGACAGATTGTAAATACCGTTGCGATGCCAAACGTCGGCGACGAATTGCATCATTTCGGCTGGAACGCCTGCTCGTCCTGCCTATGTCCGAACGCACCGCATCCGCACGCGCAACGCCGCTACCTGGTCGTGCCGGGACTGAAATCATCCCGCATCCATATCATCGACACCAAGCCGGATGGCAGGAATCCGTCTATCGTTAAGGTGATCGAGCCCGGCGAAGTGGCTGAACGGGCCGGTTACTCCAGGCCTCATACCGTTCACTGTGGGCCGGAAGGGATCTACGTCGCAGCACTTGGTAATGCCGAGGGCAAGGCACCGGGCGGCGTGTTCCTCATGGATCACGAGACATTCGAGGTGCGCGGCCAGTGGGAAGTGGATCGCGGACCGCAACAGCTTTCCTATGACGTCTGGTGGCACCTCGGCCACGATACGCTCGTCACCAGCGAATGGGGCACCCCAGATACCTTCGAAAACGGGTTGATCCCGGAAATCCTGCTCGGCGCAAAATACGGCCGCCGCCTGCATTTTTGGGACTTGCACAAGCGAAAGCACCTGCAGACGATCGATTTCGGCGACAAGTATCAGCTTGTCTTCGAACTTAGACCCGCGCACGACCCGACCAAAGCCTATGGATTCGTCAACTGTGTGCTCAGTCTCGAGGACCTCTCCTCCTCGATCTGGGTCTGGCACCGTGACGGCGCGAAATGGGGGGTGACAAAGGTGATCGACATTCCTGCGGAGGCGGCCGATGCCGACCAATTGCCGCCGATGCTCAAGGGTTTCAAGGCAGTGCCGCCGCTCGTCACCGACATCGATCTTTCGATGGATGACAGATTTCTCTATGTGTCATGCTGGGGAACGGGTGACATGCACCAGTACGATGTCTCTGATCCGTTCAAGCCCAAGCTGACAGGCAAGGTCCGGATCGGCGGCATCGTTTCGCGTGCTTCGCACCCCGGGGCGAGGAATGGCGCGCTGAACGGCGGCCCGCAGATGGTCGAGATCAGCCGCGACGGCCGCCGGGTCTACTTCACCAACTCGCTCTATGGCGCGATCGACGAGCAGTTCTATCCCGATGGCGTCTCTGGTTGGATGGTGAAGCTTGACGCGGACCCGGAGGGCGGCATTGCATTCGACGAAAAATTCTTCGTCGAATGGCCAAAATCGCATCGCCCGCACCAGATCCGTCTGCAGGGTGGAGATTGCTCGTCCGATAGCTATTGTTATCCGTAATGTGCACGTCACCCGGATGAGGCGCCCATGAACGAGCTCTGGCCCTGGTTTTTACTGGCGGGACTGGGTGCCTTCCATGGCCTCAATCCGGCGTCGGGATGGCTGTTTGCCGTCGCGCTTGGCATTCATCGGCAAAGTTCTGCCGCGGTGATGCAGGCAGTGCCCGCCATCGCCCTCGGACACGCCGTGTCCATCGCGCTGGTGGCCGGGGCCCTGGTCGCGGCCGGCCTTTTCGTCAACCAGGATGCTGTACGCACGGCCACCGGAGGCGCGCTTGTTGCATGGGCTATCTGGCATCATGTCTTCGGACACCGACGCCGCGTTCGCATCGGCATGCGCACGGGGCTTGCCGGCCTTGCGTTCTGGTCGTTCCTGATGGCGACGGCCCATGGTGCGGGGTTCATGATCCTGCCGGCCTTGATGCCCCTCTGTCTCACGGAGTCGCCATTGCGCGACATCGGCGGCGTTGGGTCCGCGACGATGGCGATCGCAGCGGTCGGTGTTCATACGTTTGCGATGTTGGCGGTCACAAGTCTCGTTGCCCTGGCAGTCTATCGCTGGGTCGGGCTCGAGATATTGCGAGGCGCGTGGATCAACGTTGATCTCGTATGGGCAATCGTTCTGTTTGTCACCGGTTTGTTGTTGTTGATCGCCTAGCGAAGACGCAAGATCGCGGGCAATGACCCCTCTCACCCAGCTTCGCCGCCAGCGAACCTGTTTTGGACTTGCGAAGTCAGGATCAGCTCGTCTTGCTTGGCCGGGAGGGCCTTGCCATCTCGTTGTGCGGATTCCGGAGCACGTCGCCTATTGTGTTTCCGCCCGACCACGAACGGCCCGAGAATATGGTCCCATGCGACCGAAACGGCCAACCGATGTCAGCCATAGGAAGGTTGCCGAACTGGCCGAAGCCCTTGCCGACGACGCCCTGATGACCCAGGCAGCGATGGCATTGCGGGTGCTGTTCTCGGATATGCCGCAGATCCCCGCGGACGGCCAGCAGATGATCGAGCGTGTAAGAGAAGCGGTGTCGATCCTGGCCGCTGGGGCAGGAACCAAAGCGCGCCCCGCGCTGCTGCTACCGGCATGGGCGTGATCGGGGTGTTTATGCATAACCCTCAGTTGTATACGGCGAGGAGCGGGTGCTCTTGCCGGTCGCCCTCCCCCCGCGCCAGTGCCATGATCAAGCATGGCGCGATCGCTCTCTTCCGGCACCGGGCGAACTGGCAATCACCGTGCGGACCTTTGGTGCAACTTAATCCAGCAGCGGCAGGAGCGGGGTCAATGACGCTCTTCTTGCAGCCTATTCCTTCTCTCAGCGAGCAGCTCGTGATCGACCAGTGATCTGCCGATGGCACTCACGCTGGCGTCACCCACCAGTTGTTCGGTGAGGCCGAGTTCACTCAGCCTTTTACAAACTGCGGCGGGGAGCGAGCCGGCGTCATGCTGATAGATCCGCACCAGCCACTTCCATTCGTCGGCGGTCATGTCTTTGCGTGTAATCATAGTCAGCCTCCGTTTGCCGAATTCAAACATCCGCAAAACTATAGCACGATTTTGCCGCACGACGGTATCGTGCAGCCTGTCATTGAAGGGGCGCTAGATTAAGGCATCGCCCCTGCGATCATCGTCAGCAGAACCGAGCGCGGCATGAGCATTGCCGGCGCAATGACCACTCGAACGAAAACTGGCGGCTGAGGCCAACGCTTGCCAATTAACGCCGGTCAGACCGTGTACCGGGTCGCTCGGCACATGAGACCGACCGGAGCACTTAGCCTCTGCGCCAGAACGGTCAGGTCCGAAGCGATCGCGCGCGGCTTTGCCACTCAGACCTGACGAAGGTCGTCATAGTTCTCTCCCTGACAAACCCGGCCGATGCTCACGGAAGGCTGATGCGAGCGTGCGTAGCGCCTCGCGCGATCTGATGTCGGTGAGGGTCGAGAACATAATGATCTCGGTGGAGGGCAGGGGCGGCAGACCGAAGCGCTGGCTGACCTCGACCGTGCCGGGAGGGGCAAGCCGACAGGAGAAGGCCGAAATGGCGAGACCCGCCGAAACAGCGGCGGTCACCATTGATGACGTGCCGCCAAGGAAGACTTCGGTCCATGCCATGGAAACAGCGTCCAGCGCGCGCGTGGCGATATCGCGGACACCGCAGGCGGGCGAGAGCGCAGCCAGCCGTAAAGGTTCGCCTTGACGGTGTTCGAACTGCGGGGTTGCGAACCAGCCGAAATGCTCGGCCCCAAGCACCTCGCCGTCGCGCCTGTCATCATCGCGCCGAATGATGGCGGCATCGAGCTCTCCGCGATCGAATGCGTCCAGCAGTACGCGCGAATGGTCCATCCGTACTTCTATGGTCAGGCCGGGGTCGTGGGCGTTTAGTCGCGCCAGAAGGGTCGGGACCTCTGGCCCCGCGACATGGGCGGCGATGCCGAGGCCGAAACGGCGCCGCGCCGCCGACAACCCGGCCATGGCGCGGTCATGGGCCGCAAGGAATTCGCGGGCACCCGCGAGGAACACAGCGCCTTGCGCCGAAAGGCGCACTGAGCGGGGCGTTCGCTCGATCAGCCGATGGCCGAGCCGGTCTTCAAGGCGTTTGAGCTTCACGCTGATCGCGCCCTGGGTGGTGCCGAGCGCCTCAGCAGCGTGGGTGAAGCTCTGAAGATCGGCGATGGTGACGAACGCCTGGACGGCGTCCACGTCCAGAGTGGTCATGGCAATTATCTCGAATTGTTGTCTCTGTTATGTTCAACCATCCAGTTTAGTCATGGTCAAGGTTTCGCTATGGAGAAATCCATCGAAGCAACACACGAACCGAAGCACGTGTCTATCGCGTCCCGAGTGGACTTCGCCACTGCCATCGTTGCTGCCATCCCTAATGATGAAAGACCGGACCATGACCCTTGCCGTATCCGTAAAAACCCACAGCAGGAGCGCCATCGCACTGGCTGCGGTTTGCCTGTCCGCACTCATGTTCGGCCTGGAGATCTCCAGCGTGCCGGCGATCTTGCCGACTCTGGAACAGGCGCTGCACGCGGATTTCAGACAGCTTCAGTGGATGATGAACGCCTACACGATCGGCGTGACGATGGTGCTGATGGCGACGGGTGCGCTGGCCGATCGCTTCGGTCGCAAACGGGTATTCATCACCAGCATCGTCGCCTTCGGCGTGGCTTCTCTGGCCTGCGGGATGACCGAAAGCGTTCCAGTGCTGATCGGCGCCCGTTTTCTTCAGGGAATAAGCGGTGGCGCCATGCTTGTGTGCCAGATCGCTATCCTTTCGCATCAGTTTCGCACAGCACGCGAGCGTGGCATGGCCTTCGGATGGTGGGGCATTGCCTCTGGAGTGGGACTGGGATTCGGGCCGATTATCGGTGGCGCCATCGTCGCGTTGTGGAGCTGGGAATGGGTGTTCCTCGTGCATGTCGTGGTCAGCATCGTTGCATTGTTGCTGGCAGCTGGTGGGGTGCAGGAATCGCGAGATCCGGAGGCGACCCATATCGACCTTATCGGTATTTTGACGCTGTCGTTAGCGGTGTTCTGCTTGGCCTTCTTTATCACCCAAGGACCCGATCTTGGCTTCGCAAGCCCGGCGGCGCTTTCGATTCTATCGGTCGGGCTCGTGAGCTGCGTCGCTTTCCTCATTGCCGGAAAACTTACCCGAAGGCCAATGTTCGATTTCTCTGTATTCCGGATACGCCCCTTTTCGGGCGCCATCGTTGGCTCGGCGGCGATGAACATCAGCTTCTGGCCGTTCATGATCTATCTGCCGATCTGGTTCCAGGCGGGCCTTGGTTATGACAGCGTCGCTGCCGGGCTGGGGCTGCTCGCTTATACGTTGCCCACGCTGGTCGTGCCGCCGTTGGCCGAACGACTGTCGTTGCGATATCAACCCCGCCTTGTCATTCCGGTAGGGCTGTTCACCATCGGCCTCGGCTTTATGCTGATGAAGCTCGGAGGCGATGCCGAGAATGCGAACTGGCTGACCATGCTACCGGGTTGTATCTTGGCAGGCGTCGGGCTTGGCCTGACCAACACACCGGTCACAAATACGACAACGGGCGCGGTTCCTCCCTCGCGCTCCGGCATGGCGTCGGGCATCGACATGAGCGCGCGCATGATCTCGCTGGCCATCAATATACCCATCATGGGATTTATCCTGGTGGAGGGTGTACTGACGTCGCTGAGGGCCAACATGCCGCTCGACACCGACATATCCACCCTCCGCTCTCTCGCGGAGATAATCGCCGCAGGCACAGTTGGGACATCGGGTCAAAGTGTATCGGATATTATCGTTCACCACGCTCTCGCTGAAGGATTCGGGCGCGTCATGCTCTATGGTGGCGTCAGTGTCTGGGTACTGGCGGCGATCAGCTTCATAGTGTTTGGAGGTCGAGGATCGAGCGCTTGCGCTGAAGCGACTAGGTAGCGCTCAAGACGTCAGCGTTCGCGCCGCTCGGTCCATTGCGGCCTATGGCGAAAGCTGAGGAGCAAATGTCATCGCGGGAGCAGATTTGCCCGCGCCGGTGCGAGGAACTCGAAGACCCGCAAAAGGCAATCGCGGCGCGGCTAGTGACGAGGACACGAACGCATGGGCAGGCGGCAGAACCGACTGCCCCCCACAAACTGGAGGATATGATGGAAAACACACCAATCCGGCCTCGCTTTGCCGATCTCATTCTTCTCCTAGGCAGGCTTCTTTTGTCTCTGATATTCCTGCACGAAGGCTCGTCGCTCGCGGCAAACATCACGGCGACCGTCGACGCTTTCGCTGCGCTCGGCCTGTCGGCGCCGGTTGCGCTCGCCGTCATAGCCCTTCAAATCGGCGGCGGCCTTTCTGTTGCGACGGGCCTTTTCAGCCGGCTTGGCGCTGTGGGACTGGGCCTCTTCTGCCTGGCGACTGCCTTTCTCTTCCACACCAACTTTGCGAGCCAGAATGAGCTGCTGCATTTCGAGAAGGACCTGGCAATCGCCGGAGGCATGTTGGTTCTTGCCACAGCCGGCGCCGGATCAATATCCATCGCGCGACTGATCAAAAGCCGTGCGACTGCCATGCCTCAATGGCTTGACGCCGTACTCTAGCGTTTCCGTCTCAATAATTGTTTGTCGCTTGGCAGTTAACCGGGGTCTTCCTCACTTTGTGTGGAGATCGGCCATTTTGATCGGCATCATTCGCGCTCTGAGAAGCTCTGGTCCCGCTCTGCCGTACATTGCGCGCTTAATCGTCTTCAGGCGGTTGATCTGACCTTCCGCCTGACCATTGCTCCAAGG
>NZ_JBFTOF010000030.1:0-61350 GCF_056397845.1 Rhizobium sp. 05L419 | reverse complement strand
GTGACTTCATCCGCTCGTTTGCCTCGGGCTTCATCTTTACGACAGCGCTGCCGCCGGCGCTCGCTGCCGGCGCGGTTGCCTCGATCCAGCACCTGAAGGTCAGCCCGTTCGAGCGTGCCCGTCACCAGGAACGGGTGCGCACGCTGCGCACGCTCCTCGACAAGCGCGGCATTCCGCACATGCCGAACCCGAGCCACATCGTTCCCGTGATGATCGGCGATGCGGCAAAATGCAAGTGGATCTCCGACCTGTTGCTCGACAATTGCGGCGTCTACGTCCAGCCGATCAATTATCCGACGGTGCCGAAGAAGACCGATCGCCTGCGCATCACGCCGACGCCACTGCACACCGATGCCGATATCGAGCATCTGGTCGAGGCGCTGCATTCGCTCTGGGCGCGCTGCGCACTGGCGAGGCAGGTCGCCTAGCTCGGCGTCACTGATCTATACCGTCGTCGCGGGCGATGTCGCGACCGATCGCCCGCAGTTGTTCCGAAATCTCTCTCATCAGATGATCCCGCTCGCAGCCAGCATCGAGCAGTGCTTCCACAAGAGAAACGACATGGGCTGAGCAGATGTCGGCGATTGTACCAATGGTCCGGCTTTTGGATGTTTGTAAGGATCCAAGCTGTCGGAGGCAGCAGCTCGACCCCACAAATAGGGTCGATGCACCTACAAAAGCAAATGGCGTCGGATCCCGTCGAAGCGATCGCCACCCCGTTGGTGCCTTGCGTCAGAATACCTCCGTAAGATCAAGTGCATTTCGCCGGCGTAATTGATCGCGATCAAAGACGCGATCCAAAGGCGGGCGGACAAGAGCATCATCCAAATTCCTAGGAGACCACGGCGTTGATGATAGCCCAGCACGACCGACAGCCCGAAAGCATGAATGACCAACCAGCCGACAACGGTAGTAGTCAATCCCGGGGGCCGACGAAAAAACAAACTCTGGCGCGCCTCGTGCGGCTGATGCCTTTCCTGCGCCGTCATGGTCGTCTTTCGATATGTGCGCTGTTGGCTCTCACATGCGCCGCGGTGATCTCCCTCGCGCTGCCGATGGCGGTGCGCCGCATGATCGACAATGGCTTCGGACAGGCCGATGGCGAGTTCATCAACCGCTACTTCCTGATGGTGATGGCCCTCGCCGTGGCATTGGCCGTAGCCAGCGCTTTACGCTATTATTTCGTAACCGCGCTCGGAGAGCGGTTGGTAGCCGATCTTCGGACTCAGGTTTTTAGTCACATCGTGCGCCTTCCTGCGAGGTTCTTCGACGCCAACCGCTCGGGAGAAATAGCCTCGCGTCTTACGGCCGACGCCACGCAGATCAAAACGGCTGTCAGCTTGTCCGCGTCGGTCGCGCTGAGAAATTCCATTCTCTGTGTGGGTGCGCTCGGAATGATGTTCGCTACCAGCCCCCGTCTTTCGGCAATCGCGATCGGTGTCATTCCGCTTATCATCGCACCGCTGATCTTCCTCGGGCGCGCCGTACGCAAGAAGTCGCGTGCCGCACAGGATGCGCTTGCCAGTGCCTCCGCCTATGCCAGCGAAATCATCGCCGCAAATCGCACTGTCCAGGCTTTCAATGGAGAGGACGCCGCCCGACAGAGATATGCACGGGACGTCGAGTTGTCCTATGACAGGGCCACCACGGCCGCAGGCGCGCGAGCTGGCCTGACCGGCATCGCGATAGCATTGATATTCGGCAGCGTTGTCGGGGTGCTCTGGCTTGGCGCCCAGAGCGTTCTCGTTGGCACGCTGTCTCCGGGAAATCTAAGCCAGTTCCTGATCTACTCTGTCATCGCAGCCGGATCGTTGGGATCACTTTCGGAGGTTTGGGGCGAGCTGGCACAGGCGGCGGGCTCGGCAGGTCGATTGTTCGAACTGTTGAACGAAGAAACCAACGAGCCGGAACCGGCCGGACACGTCCCTCTGCGTATTCCAGTTCGAGGTGGCATCGAGGTCTCCGACCTGCATTTCTCCTATCCGCTCGCCTTGGAGAGGGAAGTGCTTGATGGATTGTCCATGAACGTCGCACCGGGAGAAACCATCGCACTCGTCGGGCCTTCGGGGTCGGGGAAGAGCACCGTCTTCTCGCTCTTGCTTGGATTTTACGATCAGAAAGCAGGGAGTCTCTCGATTGATGGAAGGGATCTACGGTCGCTCTCGCCACATGATCTTCGAAAGCAAATATCGATAGTTCCACAGGATGTGACCATCTTCGCGACCTCGATCTTCGAAAATATCGCCTTCGGCCGGCCTGACGCGACGCGAGAGGAAGTCATTGCAGCCGCCATGAAGGCTCAGGCCCACGACTTCGTAGTGGGATTGCAGGACGGCTACGAGACAGTTGTCGGCGAACGCGGTCTCACCTTGTCGGGAGGTCAAAGGCAGCGGCTCGCCATCGCTCGAGCAATCCTTAAGGACGCGCCAATTCTCCTCCTGGACGAAGCCACCGCGTCGCTCGATGCTGAGAACGAGCAACTGGTTCAGCAAGGATTGGAGCAGCTTATGGACAATCGCTCCACGGTCGTCATTGCCCATCGCCTCGCGACCGTGCTCAAGGCGGACCGTATCCTTGTAATGGAGGGCGGCCGGATCGTAGAGCAGGGCACGCATGCCTCCCTCATGCGAAGCAGCGGGCTCTACAAGCGCCTGGCAGAACTGCAGTTCAAGATTCCTGGAGATTCCGAGCCCGAACAGGACGCTGCCTGATGACCAATCTTAATCGAAACCGCACTATGATCCGAGTAGGTACCCGAGCAAGCCCGCTTGCCTTGCGGCAGGCGAAGGAAGTGGTGGAACGGCTCGCCGCCATACACAACTTGCCACCGGACATGTTCGAGATCGTATCCTTTACGACCAAAGGCGATCAACTGCCTGACCGGCCGCTTCCCGAAGTGGGAGTGAAGGGGCTGTTCACGCAGGAACTCGAAGAGCGCCTCCTGTCTGGTGAACTGGATATGGCGGTCCATTCGGCAAAAGACGTCGCGACAACGCTTCCGAGCGGGCTTCACCTCAGTGCGTTCCTACCCAGAGAGGATGTCCGCGATGCATTCCTTTCGCGAAGCGGATTTAGCCTCGCTGAACTTCCCCCTGGTGCAATCATCGGAACATCCTCGATAAGACGCCAGGCATTGGTCGCAATGCATCGCCCGGATCTGGAGATCGTTCCTTTTCGCGGATCGGTCGGGACCCGGCTTCAAAAACTTGAAAGCGGCGTTGTCGACGGAACGCTTCTGGCGCTGGCGGGATTGAGACGCCTGAATAGGGCTGCCATCGTGACAGAAGTGTTCAACCCTCGCGACTTCCCACCCTCTCCGGCTCAAGGCGCCATCTGTATCGAAAGCGCTGTGGCAAACCATGCGATCAACGAGCTTGTATCCGCCATCGACGACGTGCCGACGGCCGACGCTGTGAAATGCGAACGCGCCTTCCTTCGCGCCCTAGACGGATCCTGCAGGACGCCGATTGGCGCACACGCCGTGTGCAGCGGCAGCGAGATCCTCCTCCGCGCCATGACAATTCAGCCGAACGGAACAAAGCGCGCCGATTTCCTAGTTCGAGGCAAGAGGACAGCCGCGGAAGCAGTCGGCGAAGAGGCGGGGCGCCTCGCGTATCGGGCGGCGGAGCTGGAACAAATCGCGCCCGAATAGCGCCACTTGACTGTCCAGTACTTGATCTTCATCAAGTCGTTAAGGTTCGGTTAACCCCCGAACGCCATAACTGGGGTAGAATCTTCAATAATCGAGGCTGCCCCGATGCCTGTCAGCACCCTTTCGGTCCTCTCGCCAGGCGCATTGGACGACTATATAGATTTGCGCTCGGTTCCCAAGCATCGCTACTTCGGCAAGAACGACCTGATCGAAAGGCTACGCCTGGCGGTACGCTTCGACTACATTTTCATTTCGGGTCTCGACGTCGACCACTACCGCTTTGGACAGGGATTCTCTATCGACACGGACTTGCCGCCAGCGTTTGTCGAAGCATACATGGGCGACAACCTTCCGGCCGTGGATCCGTTCATCCAGGCTAGTAAATCATCGACGACGGTGATGGTCGAAAGCGACGTTTATCGGGAGCATGAAGTGCCAGAGAGACTTCTCTACCTTCAGCGAACGTTTGGGGTCCACAACAGGACGATCGTTCCGATATTTCGCGACAGCACCATTTATGGTGCTGTCGGGTTCACCAGAGCGACGCCTTTCACGGACGACGAAATAGCATTCCTCAAGCTTGTTTCCGAAGCGATACATACGGCGGTCACCAAACCGCTCATGGAACGTTTCGCCGCCGATCACTTGCGACTTTCGAAGGGCGAGATGGCGTGCCTGTCTCAGGCCAGTCTGGGCCTTACCAGCGAAGGGATCGCAAGGGCCACCGGATACCAGGTCGAGACAGTCAACAGCTACATCAAGTCGGCGGTTAAGAAGCTAGGAGCAAGCAACCGAACCCAGGCGATAGCCGAGGCGATCCGCCGGCGGTTGATCGCTTGAACCACCCATAGGCGATCACGCCATAAGGAATGGGCGCTAGCCTTCGTCGAAGCCCCAGGCCGTGCAGGGCGGATGATGTCAGCCTTCATGCCGATGGGGCGGTAAGGTCCTTTGCCACAGAGCCGGTCTTCGGCTTCGATGCCGTCATGAAGGTTCATGGATATCTGGCCGATCTTTTCCGGGGGAGTGGTTCGAGCTCTTTCGCTCCGGTTTCGTCAACGGATTGCCCGGTTTCATCACGCTCGAAGCCGATCTTCGACGACCGCGCTCGAAATCGAGGGGGAAAGGTGGCGGAATCTATGTGGTGCGCGCGGTCCGCAGTGCGCAAAAATGCGGCACAATGGAGCAAGTGCGACAAGCCACCAGTTAAGTTGTTACCGCCAGTATTGCCCCGGTGTCGTACTGACGCACAAAATCTACCCGCGTGCCGTTCCAGTGATAGCAGTAGTGCCGCCCTTGGAGAGGAATGGTTATGGCGTTCGGCCAGAAGATGCCGATACAACGTTGACCAGGCATTCGAACGCTGTTCCACAAGAGGCCATCGCTTCCCGCTGCCCGAAGTCCATGTCCCTCAATTTGGGAAGCGGTGTAGTCGTGCGGATGCAGGACGTCAGGCACCGCGTTCACGTCGTCTAATGTCCGGTCAACGCTGCCCACCAAGACACGAAAGTCGGATGTCCACCCTGGAGGCTGGGGCGTTGAACTCATGAACATCTGATGGTGATATATTGTTTCGGCGACAGCGACTTCTTCACTGTCGCCTGCATAGTAGATACCATAGCTTCCGTCCGTGAAGCGTCCCGGCCGCCCTGTTGAGCAATGGACAAATGGGGCCATTACATAACTAGCGCCGGGTCCCGAAACGCGACGGCTCGCGGGCACCTTGCCGAGATCGCCTATCTCAAATCGAATGCGCGGATTGGTTTTTGCCTCGACGGCGACAAGGGCCTCCCAGTCGCGGGGGTCGGCGATGTCCTCGAACAAATCGATAGGCGGATAGATCGATCTAATAATGCGGTAGGTTTTAGGCCACTGTACATGGGAACGGACAGCAAGGCCACTTACCATGCGCTCCGCTCCGCATCGAGCCATTCACGCATCACGGCAAGATCAGAAAGCTCGCCCTGAAGCATCACATCAAGCGCCGACTTGCCGCCAAAGGCCGTATTTGGCGCCTTGATCCACTCATATCCCCTTGTTGCGTCCTTAAACAGATGTCGCACCCCCTTATGGATACCCATCAGGTGAGCCATCCGCATTTTCAGGTCTCGATCGATACGTCCCACGTTGCCTTCTTTCCACCGTGCCCAAGTGCGGGCTGACAAACCACCGAGCAAGGTGCAAGCCTGAGCGTCTGTGAGCTTCCAAGCGTTGAAGAGGTTCACCGTCGTGCGGGCGAGCGCCCCTGCTTCCACATCGGTGATTTCAGCCGACGCTCTGTTGAAGGGAGTCGAAGCAATAGGTTGAAGCTGCATGGCATCCTCTCTTTCTGGCGGAAAACTAGCATATTGTTGCCAATTGGCAAGGCCCATTTCCTTTCGAAAGACCGCATCGCATTGACAGCGGAGGGGCTTTCGAGAACGACGACTTCGTCGCGCTCCCATTGGATTAGCGGCGATGTTCGCCGACTTCTGGAGGAGCAGCTCGCGCTTCTCGCCGAGCCCAAGCTGCTCATTGTCGATGAGCTAGGCAATCTTCCGTTCGACCCCAACGCAGCCCATCTGTTCTTCCAGCTCGTGTCCCGGCGCTACGAGCGCGGTGCGATGCTGATCACCTCCAACCGCAGTGTCGGAGAATGGGGAACAATGTTCGGGGATCCCGTCGTGGCAACCGCCATACTTGATCGGTTGCTACACCACAGTCTCGTCATCACAATCCGTGGCGACAGCAACAGATTACGAGAAAAGCGGCGTAGTGAACTCCTGTGCGAGAACGTCAACCAAGCTTCCTTGCTTCAATCCCGGCAATCGCTTCGTCGGTAAGTCGGTCGAGTGCGGATGATTGAAGCGCCTACAACTATGGTTGCCTCAAGAACTCCATCTCCAACAGTCCCATCATCACATCGTCGTGCCAAGCATCATTGACGAAAGCAGCCTCGCGCTCCCGGCCTTCAACGACGAAGCCGCATTTTTGATATGCTTGAATCGCACGCGTGTTATAGGCGAGAACCCGTATCCCTATCCKATGGAGTTGCAAGCCTTCGAAGGCGTGCTTCAGGACTAAGTATATGGCTTCGCTTCCCAGTCCCTTGCCCAACAAACCAGGATCGTAGATGCCGACAGCCATCGACGCGCGGCGATCATGAGTATCAAAGTTATCCAGCCTTATTTCMCCCACCAACCGTCCGCCAACCTCTATGATCCAAGCGGTCGGACTTTCGATTATTTTTCGGATCCATCGAGTGGCCGCGTCCCTGGTGAGGGGTTTTATGTCGCTCCGACTAACTCCAAACATCTCGATGATTTCGGCATGGTTTCCGAGCAACAGTCGCGCGTCAACGTCTTCGGGAGATGCGGGTCGTAGCTTGACGTTGCTTCCCTGCAAGATGATCATACTGATGCTCCCCCTTCCGAACCACCTTCGCCATTGGCGGTCTAGGTAAATGCAGAAATATCGCAATGACCGCTCCTGAGTGATCCGGTCGAGTTCGCCTGTTAGCGCTAACGGCGCAACGCGGTCGTCCGTTCAAGCTATCGTTGGGCTAGAACAGGCGTCAAAGCGTCAAGGAGAGCATTCGGGGACACCGGAACACCGTCGGTCTCCCAAGCATTTTGAAACTCCGCGATCTCGATTCCTACGAAGTCATGCTCTGCCAATACCTCGCAACAGTCTCGTAGATCATCCAGCGATAGGCCGCCTTCGTGCCTGTAATCTGTCGGCACAATGCCGGGTTCCAAAACATCGCAGTCGAGATGCACGTAAACGGATCGACCATCTATTGCGTTCCGAAGCGCAGTTGCCAGACCGGCTCCCGCCTTGATAAGCGGAATGTTGTGCCTTGCGATGAGATCAAGCTCAAATGGATCGAGGTCGCGCTGCCCGACCAAAACGACCTGATCCAAATTCAAGCCTCGACCAAGACCTGAATTCCACAGGCCGACAGGCCCCGCCAATGCCAGTCCGCCGAGATATCCGGTCGCACTGGCCTGCGGTGGGTTTAGATCGCCATGGGAATCGAACCACACGATGCAGGCCGAGGGATGATGTTTCGCGACGGCCGGGAGTGTCGCCAGGGAGACGGCGCACCGACTGGTCGCGGCAATCGAGACCGCTCCCTTGGCAAATACATCGTTGAACCGAGATTGAATCTCCGTCAGCGATGGAAGAGCCGCATCAAGCTCTTCACGCCAGCCAGTATTCAATGCTGGCTGCGGGGTGCCGATCACCGTTGGCGATCTACCAGTCCGGTTTTGCAACTCCTCGCCAATGGCCTTCGCGCCGGGAATGGCCAGATCGTTATGATCGCCCGCCCGCCCTTGGAAAACTGTGTACTCCGCCCGCTTCTTCAAGACTGGAACCTCCAACCATATTCGCAATTCACGCAGATCGAGGAAGGCCGGTGTTGGCGCAAAGCCACCGAGGTGGGTCGTGACCGACAAAGCACGCTTTGTCTCATCCCATGCAATACACTGCCCAAGGTGATCTGGGAAGTTTTCACCCCACTGATAATTTCCAACAGAAAAGGCGGCGCACCTCGGTTGGCGACCCTCGAAAAGGCGCCGATCCAACCGAAAGAGAGGTTGCCCATCATAACGGCGAAACCTTGAGGCCAGTGCGGGCGAGCGTGCTGCGTTCCGTGCATCCCTCCTCAGGGCTATTTCACCGGCTGTGGTGCCGCCCGCCGCGGGCGGTCCTGCGCTGTCTTCGATACGCCATGCTCGTGGCTGGCGCGCAGAATGAGTTCCGCGCCCACGAGGATCTTGACCGGCGGCTGCGGCTCGGCGGCGGCGATCAGGTCGTCGAGCACGGTGACGGCGAGGTAGCCGATCTTACGCTTCGATACGTCGATGGTCGTCAGGCCCGGCTCCATGGTCGCGCTCTGCGGCAAATTGTCGAAGCCAATGATCGAGACGTCCTGCGGTATGGAGACGCCATGTTCCCGGAGTGCCCGGATGAATCCATAGGCGATGATATCGTTGGTGCAGAAATAGCATTCCGCAAGATCGAGCCCGGTCGAAAGCAGCGCGCGTGTGTCAAGATAGGCCCCATCGTAGGTCGATTCCACCGAAAGGACATCGGCCTCATTCACCGGCAGGCCGAGCCGGGCCATGTTTTTGAAGAAGGCCTCTCGGCGAAGCCGGAAGTTGGTCGTATCGACGTGGGAGGCGATGAAGCCAATGCGCTGGAACCCCTGTTTGTGGAAGCGAGACAGTACTTTGTAGACGGCGTCTTCATTATTCATGTCGACGAAGTTGGCTTCGAGCACATCGTAGAACGTGTCGATAAAGACCGTCGGCAACCCAAGGCTCTGGATTAGCTTTATGTCTGCTTCCGTCAGCTCCGTTCCGAGCGCGATGACGCCTGAAATCGGCGCGCCGGCAAGCGATTCCGCCACCGTGCTGATTGGCTGGCTCTCGAAGCTCACGACTTCCAGCGTGTAGTTGCGTCGCGTCGCCTCGGCGGACATGCCGTCGATATAGTCGGAGATGAAGACGCTATGGTCGCGGTTGACCGTGTGCCCGTGCTTGGCGATCTTCAGGAAGCGCAGCGTCTCGCTCGGTTCCGCGGTAGTGCGTGCCGCGCGAGGCACGTAGTTGAGGTTTGCCACAGCCTCCAGGACGCGTGCTCGCGTCACGCCGGAAATTTCTCCCTTGCCGTTCAGCACGAGTGAAACCGTCGCGGGCGATACACCCGCCGCCTCTGCAATATCCCTGATGGTCAGTTTTCCCGGTTTTTTCATGCGGAGACGGGCTGCCTTTGTGCTGCGGCTGCGAAGAAGTTTACTAAACGATTTAGTCCGTATTTGCGAGCCCTAAGACAATTGGACGCCTTTCGCAACCGATATGCGGCGCAAATAGGACTTGTCAGCGCAATTTTCCTTTGCTAGCGTTTTAGTGAAGATGGAGTTTGTTTAGTAAACAAATGGGAGGAATGTCATGCAAAAGACCGGCGGTCAGCTGGCGATGCTGGTTGTCATCAACGGAATATTGCTTGCTGCGGGTGCGCTGATTTCCGGCGGCTCGTTCCTTTCCGTGTTCAATCTCCAGTCCATGGCAAGCCAGGTGCCAGAAATCGGCCTTCTGGCCATCGGTGTCATGCTGGCCATGTGCGCCGGTAATGGCGGCATCGATCTGTCAGGCATCGCACTGGCCAATCTTTCGGGCGTACTGTCCGCCATCATCGTGTCGCTGTTCCTGTCGGCGACGGATAGCGGAACGGCTTTCAGTCTCGCCTTCATCTCGGTCGCTCTCCTCGTCGGTCTGGCTGGCGGCGTCATCAACGGCCTTCTCATCTCGCGGCTGAACATCACGCCCATTCTGTGCACGCTCGGCACGCAGATGGCCTTCATGGGGCTTGCGGTCGTGGCCTCTGGCGGCAAGGCCGTGATGGTCGGCAGCCCGGCGCTACTTTCCAGCATCGGCAACGATATGATTGCCGAGGCGCCGATCAGCTTCCTGGTCTTCGTGCTGGTCGCAGGCATGGTCGCCGCGCTGGTGAAGTTCACGCCCTACGGGCTTTGGCTGATGTTGATGGGCACAAACCCCAGGGCCGCGGTTTATGCCGGCTTTCCGAAGAACGGCGTGATCGTCGCCACCTATGCGATATCAGGCACGCTTTCGGGCCTCGCCGGCATCATCATCGCGGCGCGCAACGTCAATGTGAAGTTCGATTACGGCAGCACTTACCTGCTCATTGCCATCCTCATCGCCGTGATGGCCGGTGTGAAGCCTGAAGGCGGCTACGGGCGTGTTGTTTGCGTCGTGCTCAGCGCGATTGCCCTGCAGCTCATGTCGAGCCTGCTCAATTTCGGCGGCCTGTCCAACTTCGTGCGCGATTTCGCCTGGGGACTGTTGCTGCTCACGTTCCTGGCCGTCGGCCGCTACGACATCGTCGGCTTCCTGTCGCCAGGTCGCCGCTCGCAAAATTCTTCGGCGCCTGTCCCTCAAGCGTCGAAGTAAAGAGGGAGGGAAAATTCGTGGAGGAAAACATGAAGTCAATTTCGAAGAAGCTATTTGCCGGAACCACGGTTGCAGCCGTTGCGCTTGCAGGGTCGATCGGCACGCTGGTCGCCCAGGAAAAGCCGGTCATCGCTACCGTGGTCAAGATCAGCGGTATTCCGTGGTTCGACCGCATGAATACCGGCGTGGTCGCCTACCAGGAAGCCAATCCGGACGTCGTTGCGAGCCAGAGCGGCCCGGCAACCGCGGATTCGGCGCAGCAGTTGCAGATCGTCAACGACCTTGTCGCCAAGGGCGTCAACGCGCTCGCCGTCGTCCCGATGGATCCGGCCGTACTCGAAGGCACGTTCCAGCGCGCCATGGATCGCGGCATCGTGGTGGTCACCCATGAGGCAGACAACCAGATGAACACGAATGCCGACGTCGAGGCTTTCGACAATGCCGACTACGGTGCGGCACTGAATGAGCGCTTGGCCGAATGCATGGGCAATGCAGGCAAGTGGACCACCTTCGTCGGTTCGCTCGGCAGCCGCACGCACCTGCAGTGGGTCGGTGCGGGCGAGGAGAACGCCAAGAAATATGCCGGCATGGAACTCGTCGATCCGAATAATGAGTCCTTCGACGACGCCAACGGCACCTATGAAAAGGCCAAGGAAATCCTGCGCAAGCACCCGGATATCAAGGGTTTCCAGACGTCGGCCGGCAATGACGTCCTCGGCGTCGGCCGCGCCATCGACGAGGCGGGTCTGAGCGGCAAGGTATGCCTTGTCGGCACCGGTCTGCCGAACCCATCGGCTGACCTTCTGGAATCCGGCGCCATCACGGCGATCGGCTTCTGGGACCCGCAGAAGGCTGGCATGGCAATGAACGCGGTCGCCAAGCTGCTGCTGGAGAAGAAGGAAGTCAATGACGGCATCGACCTCGGCGTCGAAGGCTACAACAAGGTCTCGGTCAAGCAGGGCCCGGGCAAGGGTCTGCTGATCCTCGGCAACGGCATGGTCCTCGCCGACAAGGCGACCTACAAGGAACACCTGTTCTAATCCCGCGAACTGTCAGTCGGCCGGGAGTTCACTTCCGGCCGGAACCGCCCTGCGTGGCGACGCGCAAGGTCAGCATGAGGACAATTTCCGTGGCGGCACAAACACACATCGCGCAGCAATCGGCGGCGCTTCTCGAACTCAGGAACATCCAGAAATGGTTCGGCGGCGTCCATGCCCTGCGCGGCATCGACCTGACGCTCCAGCCGGGAGAAGCCTACCATCTTCTTGGTGAGAACGGCTGCGGCAAGAGCACCGTGATCAAGATCATGTCTGGCGCCCATGCACCGACCTCGGGCGAGATCGTGCTTGGTGGCGAAACCTTCTCATCGCTGACGCCGATCCAGTCGCTCGCTGCCGGCATCGAGACTGTCTATCAGGACTTGTCGCTGCTTCCCAATCTCACGGTCGCCGAAAACGTCGCACTTAACGAGCAACTGGTGAACGCCAATGGCCGCCTTGCGCGTCTTTTCGATCGCAAGCGGCTGAAGGAAACCGCGGAACGGGCGCTCGCCGCCGCGGGCCTGCCAACCGACCGGGCGTTCCTCAACAGCATCGTTTCCGATCTCCCGCTCGCCTCGCGCCAGCTCGTCGCCATTGCGCGAGCCATTGCGACCCGCGCAAAGCTCGTCATCATGGATGAGCCGACCACGTCGCTGACGCGCCGTGAGGTGGACAATCTCATACAAGTTGTGGAGCGTCTGCGCTCCGAAAACGTCGCCGTGCTCTTCGTCACGCACAAGCTGGACGAATGCTACCGCATCGGTGGCCATGCCGTCGTCTTCCGTGACGGTCAGTGCGTCGCACAGGGGCCTATCGAGAACTACAGCAAGAAGGAACTGGCCGAGTTGATGACCGGCCGCTCGATTGATGCCCAGCGCTACCGCACCGCCAAGCCGTCCGAGGCCCAGCTCCTCAAGGTCGAGCGCCTCGTTGCCGATGGCGTGCGGGAGATCAGCTTTTCCGTGAAGAACGGCGAAATCCTCGGCGTCACGGGCCTCGCCGATTCCGGCCGCAACGAACTCGCAATGGCTTTGACCGGTGTTGCTCGCGCGACCAGCGGCATCATTACGCTGGACGGCAAAGTCGTTTCCGTACGCTCGCCCGCCGAGGCAATCGAGCGGGGCATCGGCTATGTGCCGGAGGACCGGCTTGCCGAAGGTCTCTTCCTCGACAAGTCGATCTTCGAAAACGAGATCGCGCTCATCGTCTCGCGCCTCGCCAATGCCCTCGGCGTGGTTGATCGGGAGGAGGGGCGCAAAATTGCAGCCCGCCTTTCCGAAGAGATGCGGCTCAACACCAAGAATCTCGACCTCCCGGTCGGCGCGCTCTCGGGCGGTAACCAGCAGCGCGTGCTGATCGGCCGCTGGCTGAGCATCGCGCCGAAACTGCTGGTGCTGCATGGCCCCACCGTCGGTGTCGATGTCGGCTCCAAGGACACGATATACCGCGTCATCCAGGCGCTCGCTGAAGCGGGAATGGGCCTCGTCATCGTCAGCGACGACCTGCCCGAACTCCTTCAGAACGCCGACCGCATCCTGGTCATGAACAGCGGCCGGGTGGTCGCGGAAATGGACGCGGAGCAGGCAACCGAAGACCGTCTTTACAAGGCGATGCTGGCGACTACGACGGAGACTGTGCAATGAACGTTTCACGAACCGATGAACTTCATGGTGCCGCCGGCCCGTCGCGTTCCTTCAGCTTCGGTGAGTTCGTGCGCCGTCGCCCGGAGGCCATCACCTTCTTTCTTCTGGTGGCGATCTGCGTGAGCGTCGCCATCGCCAACCCGGCCTTCCTCCAGCCCTCGACGCTTGTCGACATCGGCCGTGCGAGCGTAGTCATGGGGCTCTTCGCGCTCGGCGTCTTCATCATCCTGGCGGCGGGCGGCATCGACGTGTCGTTCACGGCGATCGCGGCTCTCACCATGTATTCGATGACGCTGCTGGTGCAGAGCTATCTGCCGAGCCTACCCATCGTTGTCGTCATCCTGATGGCAACGCTCGGCGGTGCGGCCCTCGGCATCATTAACGGCCTGCTTGTTCATCACCTGAAAGTGCCGTCGCTGATCGTCACCATCGGCACGCAGTATCTCTTCCGCGGCTTCCTGCTCTCCTTCATCGGCACAGTCTGGATCATGTCGCTGCCGCCGCAGATGGGCGCTTTCGGCCGCATGCCGCTCGTCCAGTTCGAATCCGCCAACGGCGCGCTCATCACGCTGCCATTCTACTTCCTGGTGCTGCCCATCGCGGCGTTCGTGACCTGGTGGATACTCAACCGCACTTTGATGGGCCGCGCCATCTTCGCCGTCGGCGGCAACGCTGACATTGCAAGCCGCCTCGGCTACAGCCTGCGCACCGTGCATATCTTCTTGTTCGGCTATGCGGGCGCGCTCGCGGGCCTTGCCGGCATCATCCATGTCTGCGCCAGCAGGCAGGCAAATCCCTTCGATCTTGTAGGCACCGAGATCAACGTCATCGCTGCCGTCGTTCTCGGCGGCGCGCGCATCACTGGCGGCACGGGCACGGTCCTCGGGACCCTTCTCGGCGTGCTCCTGATCGTCGTGCTCAACAGCGTGCTCGTATTGGTCGGCATTCCCAGCACCTGGCAGCGGCTCGTCGTTGGCAGCTTCATCCTGCTGGCCGCCGCCTTCTTCGTCACGCGCCAGCGCAAGAAATAACCCCCATTCCCGGAGAAAACCCATGAAGAAGTTCCTGAACGACCCCGTCAATTTCGTCGACGAGATGCTCGAAGGCATCTACAAGGCGCATCCCGCCGTTACCTACGTGGCCGACGACCTGCGCTGCCTCGTCACGGCCAAGACCAAGCCCGGTAAGGTCGGCATCGCCACCGGCGGCGGCTCGGGACATCTCCCGACCTTCCTCGGCTTCGTCGGTGACGGTATGCTTGACGGTGCGGCCGTCGGCGGCGTCTTCCAGTCGCCCAGCGCCGAGCAAATATACCAGGTGTCCAAACACATCGATCAGGGCGCCGGCGTCCTCTACATCTACGGCAACTATACCGGCGACATCATCAACTTCGACATGGCGGCGGAACTTGCCGATCTCGACGGCATCGCCGTCAAGCAGGTCGTCGGCAACGATGATGTTGCCTCCTCCATCGTCGGTGAGGAACACAAGCGCCGTGGTGTTGCCGGCATCTTTTTCATCTACAAGGCCGCTGGCGCGGCTGCCGCGGAAGGCCTTTCGCTCGACGAGGTTGCGCGCCTGGCCGACAAGGCACGCCTGCGCACCCGCACCATGGGGGTCGCACTTTCGAGCTGCGTTGTTCCGGAGATCGGTCACGCCACCTTCTCCATCGGCGAAGAGGAGATGGAAATCGGCATGGGTATCCATGGTGAGCCCGGCATCAGCCGCAAGAAACTGGCGCCGGCTAATGCCGTCGTCGATGAGATGATGGAGCGTATCTTCGCTGAAACCGACTACAAGCAGGGCGATAGCGCGGCCGTGCTGGTGAACGGCCTTGGCGGCACGCCGCTGGAAGAACTCTACGTCCTCTACCGCCGTGTCTCGCAGCTTTTCGAAGCACGCGGCGTCACCGCGAAATATGTCTGGGTTGGCGAGTTTGCAACTTCGATGGAAATGGCCGGCGCCTCGATCTCGATCCTGCATCTCGACGAGGAGCTGGATCGCCTCGTCGCCGCCCCGGCAAACACGCCATTCTTCAAGCACATCGCAGGGTGATACCATGACGCTTCAAACATTGAACGCCGCCAATCTCATCGACCTGTTCCAGAGCTGGAAACAGCTCTTTTCTGAACAGCGCGAGTTCCTCATCGCACTCGATGGCAAGGTAGGCGACAGCGATCTTGGCATTACGATGAGCAAGTCTTTCGCCGCTGCTGCCGAAGCGCTCGAAGCGGAAGGTGAGGTGGCGGGCATCACCAGGCTCCTGCGCACAGCCGGGGCGACCATGGCGCGCACTGCACCCTCCACCATGGGCACGCTGACGGCAACCGGATTCCTGCGCGCCAGCAAGGCCGTGGAAGGCAAGCAAGCGCTGGATACCGCTGACATGGCGGCATTCTGGCGGGCCTACCGCGATGGCATCGCCGAGCGTGGCAAGGCCAAGGTCGGCGACAAGACTCTGCTGGACGTACTCGATCCGATCGCGACGACGCTGGAGGCGCAAGCCTCTGCCGGCGCGTCGCTTTCGGAGGCGCTGAACGTGACTGCGGATGCGGCCGAACAGGCGCTGGAAGCCACCAAGTCCATGCTCGCGCAGCATGGCAAGGCGGCTGCGTTCCAGGAAAAGACCGTTGGCCTTCAGGATGCCGGCGCGACCGTAGGCGCTTTTCTGATCCGCCGTATGGCGGACTTCGTCACGGGACGGTAGAACAAATCAGCATGCCCCCTTCATCGGGCGGTGTTGGAACAACGCAAACTGTTTTAAAACAGGCGTCACTTCGTCCCCTCACCGGCAAGGTGCCCGTATTTCGGTCGTGTCGCAAAGCCATCTGTGGCGCGTCCCTAGCCAAGGCACGCCCTGATTTTCATGCTCCGTTAACCTTTTGAAGTCCGAAGGCATGTCGCGCCGAACTTTGATGCGAGTTTCAACACCGACTTTGAGTGGCGCCTGAGTCCCCGAGCGCAACTTCATTGCCAAAGGTCGCCAGTCTCCCAGATCGAGCCGCTTCTTCCCAGCAAGCCACGAGGCGTGCCCCCGCGTCGACGATCGCCGCATGCTGAACGGCCAAGTGGCGCGACCTACCGGAGCGCTGGGCCTGCGCACCACCTGCTACAATCACTACGCGATGGTGAAGGGTGCGCGTGTGGGACCAGCTGATGGATGTCATCACCGCTGATACTGGCGACATCCAGATGATCGACAGCACCTCCGTTCGCGCTTAACAGCGTGCCGAACGGCAACGAAGGGCAGATCGCCAACTGAGACGAGGAGCGGCAGCCAGAGCCGAAAGGAGTTCCGGTTCGCTCTTCAGATCGGGGCTAGTTGACGTCCCGCAAGGGTGCGTTGATTCAGCCGATGCCGACCAACGGCGCACCTCTTTTTGACTAGAACTTTACGGCGAGCCCCGCCGTAACCGTGTGCTGGTCATCGCCGCCCTTGAAGGTACCGGTATAGCTCACCGCCACGCTGGAGGCTTGGGTAACCTGAAAAGCGCCGCCCAATTGGACGCGGCCGAATATGCCTGTGTCCGTGTCGATGGTGCTCACATAGTTCGTTGGCGAGGTGGTGTAGCGCGTGAGGATGCTGTCACCACCGAGCAGTTGCCCACCCAGTCCAGCCGTCACGAACGCGGTTGCCTTGACGCCCTCGCGGATGTCCCAACCCTTGGAAAGGCCAACGCCGCCAAAAAGCTCCAGCGTGTTCACGTCATACGAAGGCACCTCCAGATTGGCAGTGCCCGCGCCCGTTTCGGTATAGCCGTCAACTGACGTGTGAAGATAGGACAGATGCGTGAACGGCGTTACCGTTGCGAAGGATGTCTCGATCGGCTGCGATGCAGCAAGTCGAGCGCCCATCGATACACCGTCGATATCGGCATCAGCAGTCCCAGCACCTGCCGTTCGCTGATAGTCCCAATTCTCCTTGGCAACCGACAGCCGCGCATCGATCACGGTACCAGTCGGTGCCGTCCATCTCGCATAGGGGTTGAAGATGAACTGGTCGCTGCCGAGGTCAGGATAAATGTTGTCCATCGAACCGGAGCTGTGGGCATATCCACCGGCGACACCTACCACGGTGCTGGCCGAGGGAGAAAACTCGACACCAGCTCCAAGAGCATAGCCATTGAAGTCGATGGTACCTGTGGTGTCTTCGTTCGATCCATTCGTGTAACCGCCAAGGAAATAAAAGCGTGCTTCGTCATCCCCTTTAGAGATTTTGCCGCCCGCGTTGCTGATCATGTTGACCAACTGCGCGACGGCAGGTGAGGCGGCCCTGCCATCCGACGCGTATCCGAGTGCCGAGATACCGGTCGCAGGAGGAGTGATCCCGGCCTGGGCGAACATCGAGTTCCCATCAAGCAGATCGTTGAACATCCCCAGCATGCTGCCGGAAACACTGGCAACGGCGCCGGGTGACGGGAGCGAGCCGTCCACAACGATGTTGTCCCAGTTGATGATTGTTTCGATCTGCGCTGCTGTCAGTCCGGCAAAGATCGGGCTGTTGACATAGAACTTGGCCTTCAGAATGGCCTCTGCAACATCCGCTGCGTAGATGGAGCCATCTGAATCGTTGTCACGGTTCGCGCTGCCGAAAAGCACGTTGACGTTCATGATCGAGACGGTCTGGCCCGCTGCCACGGTGATGGGAAATACGAAATAGAGGTCATCGTCTCCGTTCGTGACTATCGTTTTCACCTGCGAGACGGCGTAGGCGTTGTTGCCATAGAGGTGAGCGATGACCGGATCGGTAGATTGGTTCCCCGGCGCACTTTGGCCGGTGACGTAATACCCGTCTCCCTGGCCGTGGATATGCGTATCGCTATCTGAGCCCAAGTTTCCGCCGAAGGCGATATTGGCGGTGATGGCCGTACCCGTGGTGTTGGTAAAGCTGTCGAACCAACGGACCGAGTTTGCAGCGAGCCCTGGTGCGGACTCGTACGACTCCGTCTGACGCGTGCCCGTCAGTCCATTGAAGTCGGTAGCATAGCCATGGTCGTTCCCCACGTCATTGCCCGTGCTTGGCATCGCCGACAGTCCATAGAGATAGCCGTAGCCATCATAAGCGTCGTTAACCGTGTTGCCGTTGTTTGCGTCTTGCGCTTCATTGACGGTCCCTCCATTCCCGGTGTGAAGCTTTGCATCCTCAGCCGCCCCCAGGAACGAATTATAATTGCAGTTATTGTTCACATCACAGATCTGGAAGGTGATCGGAAGTTGGCCGGCGAAGACCGGGCTCGAGAGCGATGTTGCAGCGAGCAGTGCAAGCGTTGCATGCATGCGTAGGAAGTTCGATCTCATATTGTCCCCATTTGCCGGCCAAACCGTATAGGCGGCATAGTTCAGGGAACGGCTATCATCCTAGTACCATTTTTGGTGTTGTTTCAGTAGGCTAGAATTGGTCGTGCGTATGTGACATCTACACACGATGTTATCAGTTCGACGCAACTTGGAGTCATGCGGCTGAATTTTTGCAAATAAATACAACTACTCGTCAGCTCACCTTTGGGCTGGGTGCACATTCTGCTTACTGGCGAATATCTTTGGCCCACAAGGGCTAACGCTTAGGGTGTCATTCCGCCCCCAGCCGGAGCCGACCCCAGTCAGGCGCACGCGGCGCCGCTCTGGGATCAATTGCTTTCGAAATCATCGAGCTGTTCGCCAATTTGGCGGATTTTCGTACCGGCGGACTTGAGCCGTCACTTGATACACTCAAGCGGATGCAGAAGCGGTCACGAGACGCGATCAGTCGCGCCCTGAAGACGCTGCGCGCGCATGGCTTCCTCGACTGGCTGCGCCGCTGCGTTCCGACCTCAGCGAGAGAGTATCAGTTGGAAAGCGCCAACCTCCCGGAGGTGGCTGAGGTGAGATGCTCCGCGATGGCCCGCCGAATCTCCGTCACCGTATCGAACAGACGATTGTCGAGATCGATCACATGAAAGCGGACGGCTATAAACTTTAGACGGTTGTCGACGGGAACCGCGATACCGACTTCCTGACCATTAAATATGACAGCTTGCTTGTGCATAACAAACCTCCGCCCACGCAGTACCGCGCGCATCATTAGCAACATTGAATGAAAGATTTGCGACGCCCTCAGGGGCTCGTAAGTCGATATCGGATCCATCCGACGCGATACGCTCGCCTCGACACCTTAGAGAAACGCAGTCCAATAATTCTAGCCATCGCCCCCCCTTGGTCGCGACATGCAAATGCCGGCTGTACATATGCGGGGCGTGAGATGCCCCGTCTCCTCAGACAAAACGTAGTCCAGAAAATCAACGCAAGCAACTGATTTTGCCTTGATTTTAGAACTTTAAATTATATGACAATTGCCGCACTTGCGAAGAGAAACCTGACGTACGTTCATCTGCTGTTGACGCGGAAGGGATCTTGCGCGGTTAGCAATGTGTTCGCTGTGCGAGGCGAACTGTAGTGAATTGCCACAGAGATGAAGAGTTCCCTCCCTTGTTGCTGGTCATTGGTGGGCGAGAAAAATACAGGCACATAGGGTCCCTGCGTGATGTCGCAGAAATGCCAATCATCCCGTGGCCCTCGGACGACGGCGAAGAATATATGGCTGCTATAACAGCCTGCCTCGAAGTAATCCGCGGGAGAATTGCAGCCAAAGACGCTCGTATCGCGCTCATCCGAGCTGCGGAGGCGGGTATTCCCGTCATCACCGTCGTTTACGAGACTCTATTCGAAGAGAACAGGCTGCGGCCCAGCCGGTTAACTTTAAGACCGTATATCCGTCTTCGTAGCTGAGGTGTTGTTCAAACGCAGCAAAAACCGGGCTAAGTCGGCAGGCAGTTTGAAGTGGTGCTGGGATAGCGGCTCGGGGGGCCGTAAAGTCCCTGATCTTGTAGATCAGGTTATGCGTAATGCCTCGGGAGGTTGCCTGAAGCAATCCCCAGTTGCATGGCCAACCACGAAGATGTGATTATCGGCATTATACCCTCAATATCAACACTCGAGAATGTTCTCTTTATGTTCTGATCCTGCTATCGTGTGGGCCAGGCAAACGGGGGCACGAGTATGAATTTGGCGCTACGTCGAGATCAAAAGCGTTTAGCAATGAGCAAATTGGAGGCGTTGGCTGACGATCATCCGCTGCGGGAGAATTACCATCAGTGGATCCGAGAACTCGATGTGCGCATTTATGCTGGGGACGAAGGTTCTTCCAGAGAGACGTTGGGGAAACCCATTTCCAACAATAATGCATTTCCGCCGAGCCAGATGGTTCTGACTTCGGCAAAAGGCGTTCTTGCTGATGGCGATGTACGTGCAGTTGTCGATAAATCTGTTCAAGGGGTAGGGGGGTCCAAGCAGAAATCTCGCGTGATCGGCAATACCGTGTCCGCGCTGACCGTTCAACGTCCGGCCGCTCCGACCAAAGGTCGACTACGCCATGCATCGCGCACTAATCCATTCAAATCAGACGGCCGACGGCTCGAAGAGACATACAGGGAAGGGCTGCTATCCGAAAACCAGTTGCTTCGCAGTATGCTTGAGCGATTTAAGTCCTGAGGGTTCTCCGCAGGTATTTGGTACGGGATCGTCAACTCGCCAATGAATGCCGAGATTCGAGACCTGGATCGACCGCAACTCGTCCCAATTCTATCAAAAGGCGACATCGTCATTACCGACAATGTCCGTTTCCCCAAAAGCGACAAGGCTGAATATCTCGTCAGACAAAAAGGCGCCTGGCTGCTTTTCCTACCTGCGCACTCTCAGAGCGCAGCGCTCTTTCAAGGTGCAGAAGACCGGAATGCGTTGAATTCTTCAACTTCGCTGCCCGGAAGTTTTAGCGAGACAGCAGGCGGCCTCACACGAAGGTTCTGCTTAGGTTCTATAGGAGCGCGCGCAAATACAGTGGCGGGGAAGGCTAGCAAAATTGCCAGAACCGCGGCGCCGATTTTCATGCGTCCCTCCTAAATCGTCTTCAACTATGGATTTCAGGTTGCAATGCGGACTGGGTAGATAACCTTCATCTGCTACTTTAACCTGTATTGCAAGCGTGGCAAGATGGGCTCTTGGCGAGGACAAGGGTGTGGGGATCATGCGCAAATTTACAGCAATTCTAGCTTTGGCGATCTCAACTGTGGCTCCGACTGCGTCCTATGCGTGGTGGGACGCCGGTCATATGCGCGCAGCTGCTATCGCCTATGAGAGGTTGACGCCTCAGGCCAAGGCTGAGGCGTCAAGGCTGTTGAAACTCAACCCAAAATACAATGAGTGGGCAACTGCCGTACCCGCAAAGCCCGATGGAACGCCGGGAGACATCGCTCAATATGTCTTCATCCGCGCATCGGTGTGGGCGGACGACATAAAGACCTACAAGGACTACACGCGCGATCAGGACACCGCGACGGGACCGAACGCGGCCCGAAATATCGGCTACTCCGATAAGCTCGTCCACGATTATTGGCATTACAAAGATATTCCGTTCTCTACGGATGGTTCGAGCTGGCCACCACAAGATCCGGTCAATGCGGAGACCCAGATTAAGCTTTTCACCAGTTCACTCCCGACGGCAGCCGGAAAGAGTGACGACATTCGGTCATATGACCTCAGTTGGCTGATCCATCTCGTCGGTAACGTTCATCAACCCCTGCACAGTACGGCTTATTTCAACAAGGCACTTCACAAGATGTGGGTGGACCAGAACAAGACCGATGTCGGCGACCGCGGTGGAAACGAAATCAATGTTGTTCCGGCCGACGGCAAGGCCACCAAACTGCACTTCTTCTGGGACGGGATATTTGGCGGCTACTCGACGCCGTTGGGAGCGGTCGCGGACAACAGAACCGACAAGATTCCTGCCCCCGCCGACGCCTTCGGACAAGAGACGGACCCCGCCCAATGGCTCGAAGAGAGCCATGACCTCGCTTTGCAATTTGCCTATTCGGCATCGGTCGCACTCGACCCTGCGCAGCCAGTTGCGCTCGATCGCCAGTACGAAACCAATGCTCGCAAAGTCGCCGAGGCGCAAATCTCTCTTGCCGGTTATCGGCTCGCAAACTTACTCAACGAGGCATTCAAATGAGGGGATACCTCTTGCTAGTACCCGGTCCCGGTGAAGACGGAGCCAACGAATGCGCTCACGGATAAAGGTTAGTCAGGACGACATCCACGAAGCCATCGCCCGAGTGCAACCGGGCACGGAACTTCACCTCAAGAAGGGGCGCTACGGGAAACCGATAAACATCAACGGAAAGCGGGGCTCTCAGTTTGATCCAATCATCATACGCGGCCCAAAAGCTAAGATCGGTTCAAATATCGATTTCGACGGTTACCGCACAAAGGCAAATGAGCTTGCGGCCGCTCACCAAGCCGCCGGGTCGTTCCCAGGCGTCTACTTTCTCGCGGACGAGGCGGCGCTCATCCTTAAAGATTGCCAATGGGTGTACACTGCCGCGCGCGTAATGCAGGCAAACCACCGTGGCCCCATCAGTGGCTCGGAACAATCTTGCCGCAGCATAATTTTAGCGTAAACAATGCTGTAGGTTTGCATAAACTACCTGTCGCAAGTTCGAATTGGCTCAAGGCGACTTCAAATCTTTGTTGTAAACCGCTTCACACTATTGCGCCCATATCCTCCGATATAGCGGCTGAAGCCGATGTCTGTGGACGTCGCCCGGCGGTGAATTTCAGCCATCGTTGGCTCAAATATCGCGTTAGCGCGCTCTAACTTCGCATGAGCAGCCTGATATGCCGGCATTCTTTCCCGAATTTCGGCGAGTATTTCCCCCTCGTCGATCAACGTCATCCGATCATTTTCAACCACGATTMGTCCGTCGACCATGACTAATTCAATGGAGCGACCGTTTTCGCTATAGACCAGATGTTTGCCGATATCGCTCAGCGGCGTGAAGGCAGTATTGTTCAGATCAAGCATCAGTAGGTCGGCCACCTTCCCGGTTTCGAGCGAACCGGTGACCCCGTCGAGCATGCTGGTTCGTGCGCCCCCGATCGTTGCCATAGTGAGGACTTCGTTGGCTTTCAGCCAATCACCAAAATCAGGCCCCGTTGCACTCTGCACCAAGGCGGCAACCCGCATAACGTCGAAAATTCGCGCGGTATCGTTGGATGAAAGGCCATCAGTTCCAAGACCTAAATGTACGCCGGCATCGAGCAGGCGTCGGATGGGCGCAATACCTGCGCCGAGCTTGAGGTTTGAGATCGCATTGTGGGCGACGGAACATCCGGCTTCGCCCATCAAGTCTATGTCCGCATCACTGACCCAGACGGAATGGGCGATCGTCGTGGCCGGCCCAAGCACGCCTAGATCGTGAAGGTAAGCAACGAGGCTTTTCCCGTAGAATTCCGGGCCGGTCACCGCCTGGGTTTTAGTCTCCAGCACATGCGTGTGCATGGGAACGCCATGACCAAGGGCAAGCGTATAACAGGCCTGCAGCATCTCGGCGGTGCAACGCTGAGGCGCTGAGGGCGCCACCATGAAACGAAGCCGCCCGTTTGCCCGCCCATGATGGGTGGAAAGCACGGCGTCGCAATAATCCATATAAGCATGGGTCGTCATCGGCGGTCCGAAATCGAGTTTTGCCTTCAGCGCTTCCGGCATGATTTCACGCGCATAGGGCAGGGCGTCCAGCGTGTGGATATTCATCACGGCGCTGGAGACATTGGCGCGAATGCCGGCATCTTCATAAGCGGAAAACGCGCAACCAAGCCGTTCGATATTGTGGCCGGGCGGATCGAAAAAATCGTCGCAGAGGGTCGTTACGCCGCTTTTCAGCGATTCCATCGCCAGCAGTGCGCTCCGTAGATAGACGAGCCGCTTGTCGACCTGCGGGCCCATCAGGAGCGGGTAGGCGTAAAGCAGCCATATTTCCAGCGGCATCCGTTCGTACCGGCCGCGCAAGAAAGTTTCGCTGGAATGCGTATGCGCGTTGATAAGGCCGGGCATCAGCAGTTTGTCGGTCGCATCGATTATCCGAGCGCCATCGGCCGCAAGATTGGGACCGATCGCCTCTATACGGCCGTTCGAAACCAGAAGATCTCCAGCAAAGGCCGAACTACCATGTGTCTTGTCCATCGCCAGGAGGGTTGCGTTGCGAAACAGCGTTTTCATGGGCGTTCTCCGCTAAGGTTTTGGGGGTCGCCCGTTCAGTTGTCCCGTAACTCGGTGATGCCGCCAGTTGTACCACCTCTAAGGCGGCTGCTGAGCCAGAGACCGAAGACCGTCGCGAGATAGGGGAGCGCCTGAATGAGATCATGCGGCACGCTATCGCCGAACACGAGCTGCGCGCGGATGCCGATCGCACTCAGCACGGAAAAGAACATCGCCGCCAATGTGGCACCTACTGGATGCGCAGCCCCAAAGATGACTGCGGCAAACGCCATGAAGCCACGTCCCGCCGTCATGTTCTGCCCGAAGAATTGGAGGCTGCCCGCCGCCAGCTCTGCGCCGCCCATTGCTGCCAGAACACCGCCGATCGAAAGAGCGATCAGGCGCATCGTCGATGGGTTAACACCGACGCTGCGGGCCGCGAACGGATGTTCGCCACAGGCCGACAGTTGCAGACCGAAGCGTGTGCGGCACAGAAGAAACCACATAGCGAACACTACAACTGGCATCAGCACCACGAGGATCGAGAGAACACCGTAGGCGCCGAAGGCAGGCCCGAGGCGAGGGAGGCCAAAAGGCGCGTTGACCGCGGACTGGCTGACGAAGAAAGATTGGATGGCAAGCGCCGTGCCGCCAAGCCCCAGGCCCGACAACCCTAGGCCGGCGATGATCGGATTGGCTTTGAGCTTCTCCACCACGAACCAAAGGAGGATCGAAGCCAGAACCGCAAAGAATATGGCGATCAACAGTGCAAGCGTGATCGAACCGGTGACGACGATGCCGAGGATCGTGGCGCAGGCGCCGATGATCATCAGCCCCTCAAGGCCGAGGTTCCAGATGCCCGCCCGCTGGGCTATGACACCCGCTAGTGTTACGTAGACGAGCGGGGTGCCGGAACGCAAGATGGCGATGATGATATCATTCATGAAGAACGTCCCCCGATGTGCAGGATCTTGTCGAGCAGTTTCGACCGGGCTGTGATGAAGAGCGCGATAGCTGCGTTGATGACGTCGATTGCGGCCGACGGCAACCCCGCCATAACCGGCAGGTAGAGCGCTGCTGAAGCGAGCCCGCCGAAGAACAGCGCCGTGATTGCCGTTCCCGCCACGGAGAAGTTGGCCACAAGGGCAATGAGGATGGCGGTGAACCCGTGTGCTGGCAGGAAGCCGCTGGCGATGCGCCCATTTGGTCCGAGAAGCTCGATCGTTCCGGCGAGGCCCGCCAATGCACCGCTGAGCAGAAAGCTTGTGATTCCAAGCTTCCATAACAGCGCACCCTGCCAGCGTACCATCACCGGGTTGCGGCCGGCGAGGCTGGCCAGCATGCCGAAAGTCGTGCGGTTGACGAGCAGCCACATGCCAAGCCCGACGACCACAGCAATGGCGATGATCGTGACTGAGAGGCCCGACGACGTCGAGATGCGATAGGCTGCCTCAAGTGGGCGGCTGGAGGCCTGTTGCCCGGAGCCCGATGGGTCCTTGAGCGGCCCGGACGTAACATAGACCAACAGCAGGCCCGCCATGAAATTCMCCATCAGCGTCGTGATGACCTCGTCTGTCCCAGTGCGGATACGAAGGTAGCCGGGCCAGAAAGCCCAGAATGCGCCGCCAGCCATTCCGGCGAGCATGCAGGCAGGAATGACGATGTACGCCGGAGCGCCCGAAAGCCATTCCGCGACGAAGGCCGCGGATATGGAGCCGACATAGAACTGTCCCTGCGCGCCAATGTTGAAGAACCCGGCACGGAATGAAATCCCAACCCCGACGGCGGTGATGAATAGCGGCAACGCCCATCGGAGGCTCTGCGCCAGAGCGCCGGGTCGCAGAAATGCTCCATCTGCGACATTGGTCAGCACCATGGACGCAGAATAACCGGCAATCTGAAAGACCGCGGAACACAGGACCAATGCGAAGATGACAAAGATCAAGCTGCGAAGAATGTCGGATACGCGCGCTATCATCGGGAAACCCCAATCATTGCGGCACCGACCGCACCCATGTCGTAAGGAGCCGTGAACGTTCCGACGACCCGGCCCGTTAGCATCACGACGACGCGATCGCTGATATCGAAAAGTTCATCCAAATCGGACGAGATCAGGATGATGCCGCAGCCACGATCGCGCGCCTGGCGGAGCGCGTCCCAGACAAAGGCTGTGGCGCCGATGTCGAGGCCGCGTGAGGGTTGGGCTGCGATGATCAGCTTCGCATCCAGATCGATCTCGCGCGACAGGATCACCTTTTGCGCGTTGCCGCCGGAGAGCGCTCCCGCCTTTTGCGCGACATTGTCATAACGTACGCCCCATGCTTTCAACGCGGCGTCGCACTCGCTGCGCAACCGTGCTGGATTGACCAGACGCAGAAGCGGCTTTTCAAGAAGCGCGCGGGCAGTCCAGTTTTCCCACAGGCTGGAGGAGAGGCTAAGCCCTTCCGTATTGCGCTCGAAGGGGATAATGCGCAGGCCCTTCGAACGGCGCTGAGCAAGCGACTGGGTGGTAATGTCGTGCCCTGCCAGGTGGACCTCGCCTCGGCTCGCCTTGGCGAAATCCGCGATGAGGCGCACCAACGTGCGCTGCCCGTTGCCGTCGACGCCAGCGATGCCGACGATCTCGCCGGGACAAACGTGAAAATCCACATCCTGCAGCGCCGGGCCTTCCTGATCGACAAACGTGGTAATGTCTAAAAGCTTGAGAACTGGTGCCGCCGTTACCACTTTTGCGACAGTCGAAGCATGTTCCACCGTGCCAGCTCCGGTTAGCGCTTGCGCATCGGCCGCTGCGAGCCCGCGGCTTGCTTCGCCGATGATGAGCTTGGAGAGCCGCTCGCCATCCACATCCGTCGTCATCAGCGGACCTTCGACAAGCCGACCGGCGCGCAGCACCGTTACCGTGTCGGCGATGGCGAGAACCTCGCGAATTTTATGAAGTATGAGAAGAACGGTCACGCCCTGCGCTTTAAGTCGACGCACGCGCTCGAACAGTTTCTCGATGCCGGACGGCGACAACACTGCGGTTGGCTCGTCGAGGATGAGAACCTTGGACTGCGTGACCAGCGCCCGGGCGATTTCAATCCCCTGCTGGCTTTCCACCGGCAGGTCTCTGATCCGTGCGCCGAGATCGACTGATATATCGAGGCTTTCGAGATGCGGACGCCAACGCTCGAACAGCCTCCTGCGGGTGAAGAACCGCCCGGCTCCCGTTGCACCGAACTCCATGGCCTCTGCCACAGTGAACGATGGCGGCAGCGCGAAGCTCTGGTGAACCAGTTCGACACCGGCAGCGCGTGCCTCACCGACATTGCCACCGCGCATGACCCGGCCACCGATCGCCACATGGCCGGCCGCCGGCCGCACGAGACCGGATGCAACACGGGCGAAGGTGGTTTTTCCAGCACCATTCTGGCCGACCACGGCGTGAATAAGGCCGGCACCGAATGCGGTGGACACCGCATCGAGAGCGGTGACCGGCCCATAGGTCACCGAGACGTTCTGGCACAAAAGCGCCGAGGCATGAGGATCGGTCATGGGAGGCCCGTTCACGTGGCTGATATGACGGATGGCGTGAACGCCACCCGCATGCTCATCAGATGGTCGTATTGAAGGGAACAGTAATCGAGCCGTCGAGAATGCCCTTTTTGGCAGCCTCGATTTCCGGCATAATTTCCTTGATCTTGGCGACGACGTCCGCCGGACCCTGCTCCAGGAAGAGCGGCGATACAATGAAGTCGATAACGCCGGTGTCCAGTCCGGTCTTCTCATGCGTTCCGCCCTTCCAGTCCGGGCCGAGCGCCTTGGTCACTTCGTTGTAAAGAGAGACGCCGAAGTCAAGCTGAACGATGCTGCTGATCGATTTCGGCCCCTGCGGGAACTGCGCCTTGTCGAGAACGCTAACGATGCGTCCTTCCTTCTCATTTGCCGCAGCGATGATGCCGGCGTCGGTCGCAGCTGAATCGGTCTGGATGAAGTCGATACCGTCATTGAACATCTGCGCGGCGATTTCCTGGCCCTTCGCCGGGTCCTGGAACGAGCCCGCAAAAGCAACGGTCACCGTTGCCTGCGGGTTGACGGAGAGAGCGCCCGCCTTGACGGCGTTGAAATCCGCGTTGATCGGCGGAATAGAAATGCCTCCAATGAAACCGACCTTGCCGGACTTGCTCATCCGGCCGGCGAAGATGCCCGAGAGATAGCAGCCGAGATAATAGTCGTAAGATACGGTGACGACATTTGGGATCGCGGGCTCCATTGGATCGCCAAAGAGTTGGATCCATTTAACGTTGGGATAGGACGGCGCCAGGGCCTTGAAGGGTTCGGCCACTTCATTGAAGGTCGAGACAATAACGGTCGCGCCGGCATCGCACAGCGTGCGGAAGATCGACTCGTAGGTGGCTGGATCCTGCGCATAGACGGCACGATACTCGAAGCCCTTCTCTTCCGAGAGTTTCTTCAGATTGGCAATCATCGTATCGACGGGGCCGCTATCGCCTGCCGATTGCGTATGCACGAGAGCGACAAGTCCGCCTTCGGCATGGACGACCGCAGGCAGCAATCCACCCGCCAGCGCCAGCACAGCTGTGCCGGCGGAGATTTTTAGAAAGTCGCGCCGATCAAACGAGGGCTGGTTCAAAATACTATCTTTCATCTTGCTGTTCCCTTTTTTTGGTTGGATTGGGTGGGCACCACCGCTGCCCGGGTTCCTCAGACTTTCGGAGAGTAGGAAGCCGGGTTCATGATCATCACATCCTGGCGCTCGATGGCGTTCAGCGCCCAGATTTCGGTGATGAATTTCTGCCAGTCGGGATCGGCGTACATCGCCGTCCGGCGGGCCTCGCGGTCCGCAAGGCTTTCATAGGCCCACATCAGCACGGTCGTGTGCAGGGTGCCGATCTCCGACACATAGAGGCCGACGAACCGGTTGAGGTGGCGCTTCTGCACTGGCAGGCCCTCTGCCTCGTATTTCCTCATCCAGCCATCGACCGTGCCGGGGCGAAAAGTATAGGTGCGGTGTTCCAGGATCATTGCCGGTCTCGCTTCAGCTGTTGAGAATGAAATCTGCGCAACGCTCGCCGATCATGATCGCCGGTGCGTTGGTGTTGCCGCTGGAAATGATCGGCATGATGGAGGCATCGGCGACCCGCAGTCCTTCGACGCCACGCACCTTCAGGCGCGCATCTACCACCGCCATCGGATCGTTGCCCATCTTGCAGGTTCCAACGGGATGGAACGTCGTCATCGCGGTTGCCCGCAGCCATTTCGACAGATCGGCATCGTTGAGCGCTGCCGGCCCCGGCGCCAGCTCCTTGCCGCGATATCCGTCGAACGCCGGCTGACTGATGATGTCGCGGGTCAGCCTGATGCCGTCGATCATGGTGCGCATGTCGAAATCGGTCTGCAGATAATTGGCAAGGATCTTCGGGGCGGCCATCGGATCGGATGAGCGCAGGGTGATTTCGCCACGGCTTTCCGGATTGACCGGACCGACGCGCAGGGTGAAGCCGTGGTTAGCCTCGACCGTCTCGCGCTTGAAGGGATTCGGAAAGTGCAGGTTGGCGGTCTTTTCCAGAGCCGGCATGAAATGAAGCTGGATATCCGGTGCGATTAGGTCCGGCCGCGAGCGAACGAAGGCACCAGCCTCATAGGGAAAGGTCGTGGTGATGCCTTCGCCGAACAGGATGCCCTGGATGACGGACAGCGTCAGCTTGTCGGCACGCAGATCCGAATAGAGCGTCACCGGCTTGCGGCACTCCCACGACATCACGCAGTCGACGTGGTCCTGAAGGTTCTTGCCCACGCCGGGGAGGTCCTGCACAATATCGATGCCATGCATGCGCAGTTCGTCAGCCGGGCCGATGCCTGACAGTAGCAGGGTCTGCGGCGAATTAGCGGCTCCGGCGGAAAGCACAATCTCGCGGTCGGCATAGGCCTTCTGCGTCTTGCCGCGATGAAGATATTCTACGCCGACAGCGCGGCCCTGCTCGACAACGACGCGATGGGTGTGCGCCTGCGTCATCACCGTCAAGTTGGTACGCGACAGGGCGGGGCGCAAAAACGCGAAGGATGTCGACCAGCGCTTGCCCTTGCGGATCGTGAAATCGTAGCGCCCGAAACCTTCCTGTTCGACGCCGTTAAAATCATCGTTGAGCGGATAGCCGGCCTCGTGGCCAGCTTCGTTGAAAACATCCAGCAGGCTGTTCCAGCCGCGCGCGCGGCAGACGGTCAGCTCGCCATTCTTCTCATGAAACGCGTCGTCGCGCTCGATATGCCCTTCGGAGCGGCGGAAGGCGGGCAGCACCTCGTCATAGGACCAACCTGGAAGACCCATCTGCGACCAGCGATCATAATCGTGACGATTGCCGCGCACGTATATCATGCCGTTGATGGTTGAGGTTCCACCCAAGACCTTGCCGCGAGGCCAATAGAGAGAGCGGCCGTTAAGATAGGGCTCGGGTTCGGTGTGGTAGTGCCAGTTGTAAATGCCGGAGTGAAAGAGCTTGCCCATCAGCATCGGTAGGCGGAACAGCGGATTGCGGTCCTTGCCGCCCGCTTCCAGCAGCAGCACCCGGTTGGCCGGGTCGGCCGAAAGCCGGTTTGCCAGTACGCAACCCGCTGACCCCGCACCGATAATGATGAAATCGAAATGGTCGCTCCGCGCCATGGTCACCACGCAATGGGATTGGATCCCATTTCCCCTAGAAAGTCGTTGCAGAGAATGAAAGGGTTGGGGCGCTCGAGCACCGCATCGGCGCGGGCTGGATGATCCCGCAGGATGGCGGCGATGCTGCCGTTGCGCCCCTCACGAATACCGGCTGCCGCGAATGCTTCGGCGGCCACATCGCCAAAGGCGATGAAGACGATCGGTCTGCCACTGCCGGCCAGCATCGCCAGTGTCTTCTGAATAAAAGGACGCCAGAGGGGAACGTGGCCGCGGGACTGATGCGGGTCGATGCAAACCTGAAAGCGCGTTAGGGTCAAGGAGGCATTCAACAGAAGCACGCCTTCGCGGACCCATTGGTCGACGACCGCTGACGGCGCTTCCATTTGGACTGTACCCTGCTCGATATCTCGAAGCGTTCTTGGCCACTCGGAAAAGCCGCTGGAGTAGGAGGTGTCGCCGGTGCGTGCCGCCACGATCAGTTGCGTGAAGGCACGGATGCTGCGCGAAAACATCTTGTCGAGTTCACGCCATTCGGCAATGTTGCCGGTCTCAAAGGCTCGGCCGGTAGCAAAGCCTGGCTCGGGGTAAGGGTCTTGGCCGAGAATGATGCAGGACACCTGTTCCGGCGCAATGTCGTCATAGGCGCGAAACAGATGCGCACCCTTGGGCATGCCAGGAAAATGGCGATTGCGGCGAACAGGAAAGATCGGCTCCCAGATCTCAAGATCGAGGTCGTCGTCGATAGCTGCAAAGTCGGGTGCCGCACTTGCGCAGAGATCCCGCCAGGCTTGCGGCACATCTGCCTGCCACCCATCCAGAAACTCCCGCATCGCCATTCTCAGTGACGAAGACATTTCGACACTCCTCCTTTGTCATTGACTGCGATGGTAGTCAAAACCTGACCAAAGTGTCAACTTATTAAAAGATAAAACCTGACCACACCGTCAGATTATATCGACGTGTGCGATGAAGTGTGAAAAGGTATGGTGCGCGGTCGGCAATCACTGGCCGTCCCCACAAGAATCAGGAATAAACGAGCGACGTGAGATGCCAAAACAGTCCGCTACAAGAGCCTCGAAGAATGGGGTCGATATTGACGAAAAGATTCGTGCCCGCAACATCCGCGAGATCCTGAAGGCCGCAACGGAAATCTTTTCAAGAAAGGGCTTCGACGGCACGCGCATCGCCGAGATTGCCGAGGCATCCGGCCTTCCGAAGGCCAATGTCTACTACTATTTCTCCTCGAAGGAGGAGATTTACCGCGCCGTCATCGAATACTTGATCGAAGGCTGGGATGACGCCTTCGCCCATATCTCGGCAGACCGTGAGCCGCAGGACGCCATCCGGTCTTATGTCGTGGCCAAGCTCTCTTACACCCGTCGGAATGTGATTGAATCGCGCCTGTTCGCCAACGAGATCATTCGCGGCGCGCAATTCCTGTCGCACAAAGATCGTCAGCATATGCGCACCGTCACCGATGAAAAGGCAAAGGTCATCGAGGATTGGATCGCTGCCGGAAAACTCCGGCCCGTAGATCCAAGGCACCTGTTCATCATGCTGTGGTCGGCAACTCAGTTCTACGCGGATTTCGAGCCGCTAGCCTGTGATGCTCTGCAAACGAGCAAACTCAAGGGCACAGACTACTCACGTGCCGCCGAAACGATCAGCGAGACTGTGTTGCGCGGTCTTCTCCCCACTGGACGGACGTAAAGGTTTCCGATTGCGTGATCTGCCACCGCGAGATCTCCGTTACCGGAGCAGTCGCCTGAGATCGGGCATCGGCTCAGACTTTGCAATCGTGGATCTAGGCTGACATCGCTACCATTCCAGGTCCGACACTTGCCGAGCAGTTCAACATTTTGGCTGCCTAAAGTCGGCTCGCCAACGTTGCCACGCGACTTGCGTAGAGTTTGCGACGGAGCCGTCGATCGAAGTCGGTGACGAAGCGCTGGAAGGATGAGTTGCGGGATCTGAGGACCGACATCTGTCGCCGGCACGATGCCGATCCACCGATCAAGCGCCCGAACCGCTCCATCGCTTCAGAGCCTACAATCATTTCATGCGAAAATCATAGAACCCATGCTGTTGAATTTAGAAACGTCCGCAAGAGCTTCGGCAGCGTGGACGTGATTCCCGAGCTTATCTACGCCATAGCCCTCTAATGCCGCTCTTCTATATGCACTCTCCGAATCGCCCGTTAACGTAGTTGCTCATCATCGTCGGGCGCGGCCCGACGTCCCGCTCGATAGCTACGCAAACTCCGCCGACTGCAGTACATTTATCTGAAGCCGGGCACTATGGACGCCAAGCAAAGCGTCTCATCGGCAAATCGGGGTTCATCGCCCGGCTTGCCGCGCGCGACCCAGTCCCGCTTCGTCCTCAGGTAATTGATCAGTTCGGCCAATTCGGTTGCCTTCTGCTCCAGCCTGACGAGTTGGACTCCCATGATCTCGACTTCACGCGCCTGCGATAGCCCCTCACGTCGCAGTTCCGTGGCAATCTCCGCGATCTCCTTGAGTGGCATACCGAGTGATTGCGCGAAACGGATCATCCGGGCCGTCGAGGCGTCTCGTTCGGTGAATATCTGATAGGGATTGCGGCCACCCTTGGCGCCAAGCTGCGGCGTGAGCAAACCTTTGCGAACGTAGAAACGGACGGTGTCCTGACTCAGCCCTGTCCGCTGAGCGAATTCTCCGATCAGCATATCGTCTTCTCTCAAGCTCTTGACCATGGACCTTGGTCCAGTCTTATAGAGCATGTTCCGTCAATTGTGGAACAATTATTATGTCGAACGATCAAAATCGTAATTCGCTCCCGTCTGTTGCCTTCGTAACGGGCGCAACCGGACTCCTTGGCAACAATCTAGTACGGGAACTGATCGCCGAAGGTTGGCATGTGCGGGCGCTGGTCCGCTCACCGGAAAAAGCGGCACGGCAGTTTGTCGGGCTCGACCTGGAAATCGTCACCGGCGATATGCTCGACGTGCCCGGTTTCGCGGATGCGCTTCGAAACGTCGATGTGGTCTTCCACACAGCGGCCTATTTCCGGGATTCCTACAAGGGTGGACGCCACTGGAATGCGCTATACGCGGCCAATGTCAAGGGCACCCGCGCTTTGCTCGATCACGCATGGAGCGCTGGTGTGCGCCGCTTCGTCCATACGAGTTCGGTTGCAGTGCTGCACGGCGCACCCAGTCAGATCATCGATGAGACCATGATGCGGGATGAGCGGGACGCCGACGATTATTATCGCAGCAAAATCCTGGCGGACCGTGTGGTGCTCGGCTTTCTCGACAAAAATCCCGATTTCTGGGCGGCCATGGTGCTTCCAGGCTGGATGCACGGTCCGGGCGATATCGGGCCGACATCGGCAGGTCAGACCGTCCTGGATGTAGCGCTCGAACGCCTACCCGGCGTTCCGCCGGGGTCCTTCTCGGTGGTCGATGCACGGGACGTAGCACGGGCGATGATCCACGCGAACCTCCAGGGAAGACGCGGTGAACGCTACCTTGCCGCCGGGCGGCATATGACAATGACCGAGCTCGTGCCGTTGATCGCGCGGGAAACCGGGGCCAAGGCGCCGACGCGACGCATACCGCTGAGTCTTCTTCACCTGATCGGCGCCTGCAATGAACTCTACGCCCGGATTACCGGCAAGCCGGTGCTATTGAGTTGGGCCATGGCGCGTACCATCGCGAACGAGAATGATCGCTCTCGTTACAATCCGGCGAAGAGTAAACAAGAGCTGGGTCTGGAGTTCCGCCCGGTCAGCGAAACGCTGCGCGATGAAGTGGACTGGTTCCGCGAACACGGCCTTTTGCCAAGCTGAAAGGATCAAATGCACATGCGACGTGTCGACGTGGCTTTCCCGAAGCGCCGAGATAAGTTGTTCTCCGAACAGATCGTTCGACAGGCCGGTCAACACTGCCGGTTCGTATGCCCAGTCGTCCCAAAGCAATTGCAGTGTTGAAGACGATCGCCGCCGGCATGAGGAACGAAGGCCTGTCTCCGTCGACTGTCGACGCCGGAATCGTGTCAATCATCGCTTCGCCGCAGCAGAGAATCGCTTCGAATATCTTTCAAGCACCTGCGATAATGCAGTGGTTGAGATTTCCAGGCGATCGGGGTCGATATTCACGTAGCCGCGGCGCGTTCCACAGACCGCTCCGCCGTCGGCGAAGATCTCGACGATTCCGAAGTCATGAAACAGACGAAGGTCTTTCGCCTCGCCGAGCTCCGCCACATAGTGGATTGAGCCGTCGTCCTGGGCGAGGCGAATCGAAAGGATGCCGTCGGTGACGCTCACCTCGAAAGCAAGCTCGCCACCTTTCGTCGCGACAAGCTTGCTGCCTTCGAGCGGCCCGGCAAGCCGTATTTCAATGGGAGCTTTCGGCAGCGAGTATTGGCCGCTTTGGTTCTCAATTACAGGGTCGGCGGCATAGCGCTCGTCGACTTCAATCGCTGGCAGCATGAGCAGCTTCTTCTTGTCTTCGCTCAGGCTTAAAACGCGCGGCAGGGACATCTCGCCGGAATAGGATGAACCCTCGGGCTTGCGGTATTCCCAGTTGAAAAGCCAGGCAAACGCGATCTGACGTCCGTCTGCCTCGAAACTCTGCATCGCGTAATAGTCAGTCCCGAAATCCAGCAATTGCAGTTCCGGCGTATCGGGCACGAAATGGTCCTCGTTCAACTCACCGATCAGCGCGTAAAGAAGATTGTGCCGCCGTGTTCGTGGCTCGACATGGCCCACAAAGCCCATCACCAGAACCCACTTATCCCCCAGCCGAAGAAAATCCGGGCATTCGACCGCACGTGCGCCTTCTTGGCGGAAGTTAACCGGCGCACGGTAGAGCGGCCTGAGGTATTGCCAATCGAGGCCGTCGTCGGAGCCGAACAACAAGACCGCGGGATCGCCCTCGATCGATGCGCCGAGTATCATGCGATAGGCGTTGGCTGCGTCGTCCCACCAAACTTTTGGATCGCGGAAGTCGTGCTCGACCCCGTCGGGACGCTGCTCCAACACCGTCACAATGCCTTCCGCCTTGATCATCCGCCGATCTGGGCGCGCTATTTTCTGAATTTCCCGATAACCCTTGAAAAGGTCATAGGCGGGCAGGCGCTCGGTGTAAAAGAACATCAAGCTTCCATCTCGATCCCGAAAGGCATTGCCGGAGAATGCGCCTCCTGTGGCGCCGAGACGCCACAGGTTCTGTTCTGGATGCAGAAATACCGGCATGTGAAGCCAATTGACCAGATCGCGGCTGGTCGTATGTCCCCAGTGCATCGGTCCCCAATCACTGCCGCTGGGATGGAATTGGTAAAAAAGGTGCCATAGCTCGCCGATCTTGCAGAGACCTATGGGGTCGTTCATCCAATGCCGGATTGGCGAGAAATGGTGCGCAGGACGATCCGGATCTGACCGAAGCCAATCTTCAATTTCCGCACCGGTGCGTTGAAGGATCCCTTTTTCCGAAAATTCAAACACTGTTATACCGGTCTCGTTCACGGTTTGAGGCTGATACCCATAGGCCCAAAGAACAGCGTCCGGCGCATTAGTGACAATGGTGACCTCGCAAGCTTCCCTGTGGTGATACTTGAAAAACTCCGGATGGATGGCCAATGCCGGAACCTGCCAAACCGCTTTACCTTCAATGCTGATACGAAAAAAGCCGTCGCCCGCGGCCCAAAATTCCAAGTGGTACCCCGAGGGTAGGAATAGGTTTTGCTTCATTAACGGGCCATCTTCCCGTTTTCCATTTGTTTCGTCATGAACACAACTCCGAATAGTCACTGAATTTTCGACAGACGGTCTAGCTACTCTCGGTCTACATTGAATCTCTGCCGACTATTGGCCAGAACTGGAGTGCCCCTAAATGCATTCATTGTTCTGTCCATCTCAACCTGTTCGTCATTGCCTGAATCTAAGACTGTATTCCGTACCGACCCCTTTTTCACAAGTACTGCCGTTACTTCGAGCGCGTTTAAATTGTTAGTTGAAAGCAATGCGCCCACTTGTGTTGAAAAACAGGCGCTGTTTGGTGCATCATTGATTTGAGATATTTCGGTTGTGGCCACAATGTGATTATTGGCTATGTAATTGCCGCTACCGGAAACCACATTAATTATTACAGGCTTTACGGCGAGAGGCTTGATATATTGAGTATCTATTGTTTCCGAAATGTGGTTCGCGATTACCGAATTGTTGCTGCCATCAATTTGCAAAAGTCCGAACAGATCATCCAAGCCGTTATCGTACTTCTGCATGGGCGCCCATGGCTCGCGATCTCGCAAAAAGTGATTTGAGGAAACCAAGTTCTCGCAACAGTTGGCAGCAAAAACCAACATTCCGGGATAAAAGGAATGGAATCTATTTCCTGTGATCGAGGAACGCACCACGCCGGAAAAATAGACACTGCTAGCTCCTCGAGGGAATACGTTGTTTGAGGATACTAGAATGCCCCCATAATTTTCAGCGTAAATGGAGTGTCCCCTATATCCAGCTCCGACAAAATTATTTGCTATTCTTGAGGCCTGCCCCATACCTTTCAATTCGATACAGTTGCCGCACTCTGCAATGAAATTGTTATCTATCGCCAGCGCATCTGCATCATGAACAGTAACTCCATGCTCCAGATAGATAAGACCCATCCCCGTTATTCGGAATGAGTCATTGGCGCTGCCCACATAGATTCCCGTTTTGCCATTCTTGTATGTATTTTCTGCATCATTTTGCCCCGAACCATCGTCAAAGAAGTGCAGGCCATCGATGCAAAAGTCAGCAAACTCCACAGAGCTTATACGAGGATTTCCGGTGCGCTTAACATAAAACGCGGCTCCAGCAGCCTCACCGTCAGCGGCCTCTGGAGAAATGTCTACAAGTATGCGACTTCCACCCGGCCACACTTCGTGCCAGTGTGCCAGCTCGTTTGTGGGTGTGTTGAAACGGATGCTCGAAGACGTAAAACCATGTCCAGAGCCCACAATTTTCAGATAGCTCACGTCTATGACGACTTGAGTGACAAGACGATAATCGCCTGGCGGTATATAGATAACTGCTCCAGGTTTTCCGCCATCATTTAGATCGGAAACCGGTTGCCTGCTTTTAATATCCGCAATGATGCTATTAATGACCGTTCCGATATCCTCATAGGGGTTCCCTACGGGATACTTTGTTACGTCGTAACAGTTTTCGCTGACCATTGTTAATGTCTCCTCGGACATTTTTTACTCCACGGCGAGAGTAGACTTATGTTCCTGATTGGCTTGTCGCTCGCAAGCCGCCTGGGGAAATGCTTTCAACCAGCTCTCTGTTGTTTTTCTCTTGGCTATACCATCACCAGATGCTGGTGCGAGTGTCCGGTTCAAAGAAGTGAAGTTCTTCGGCATCGATAGCGATGCGCGCGATGTCACCTGCGCGTACTGTGCTCTTCGGAGAAAAACGGGCTACAGCAGCTTTTTCGTCGCCGATGTCGGCGACGGCATCCGGGTCGCCAGCATCCACCCACGGTGCGTCGATATTCAGATGCACCATGGATTCAGAACCTAGCGCCTCAACAAGAGTGACCGGTGCCGAGATCTCGGCCGAAGAAGGCCGGATTGCGGCGTCGTTCATGTGCTCGGGCCGGATACCGACAATGACCTGACGGTTAGACGCACCGTTGAGCGAGGGGCGGTATTCGAAAACCCGGTCAGGGATTTCGAAACTGTTGGTGCCCAGGGTCAGCGTCCTTCCATTCAGAACGGCCTCGTACAAGTTCATCGAGGGCGATCCGATAAATGCGGCGACAAAGACATTGTCAGGGCGATTGTACAGGTTTTGCGGTGTGTCGACTTGCTGCAGCGCGCCGCCTTTCATGACAGCTACGCGGTCACCCATCGTCATCGCCTCGACCTGATCGTGGGTCACGTAAATCGTAGTGACATTCAGTTTTCTTTGGAGGCTGGCGATCTCTGCGCGCATCTGCACGCGCAGCTTGGCATCGAGGTTCGACAACGGTTCATCCATCAGGAAGGCCGCTGGTTTGCGGACGATCGCTCGTCCCATGGCGACACGCTGACGCTGGCCTCCTGAAAGGAGTGCCGGCCTGCGGTCGAGCAAGGTCGTCAGTTCGAGGGTGCGTGCGGCTTCGTCTACGCGGCTGGCAATCTCGGTCTTCGGCAGGCCTGCCATCAGCAAGGGAAAGGCAATGTTCTCCCGCACTGTCTTGTGCGGGTAGAGCGCATAGGACTGGAAGACCATGGCGATGTCGCGATCCTTGGGATCGACATCGTTGACTAACCTGTCACCGATCCTGAGTTCACCGCTGGTAATGCTCTCCAGGCCAGCGATCATCCTGAGCGCCGTCGACTTTCCACATCCTGACGGACCGACGAAAACCATGAACTCGCCATCCCTGATGTCGAAGCTCATATCGTGCAGAGCGTGAAAGCTGTTTGCGTAGACCTTGTTGATATTGCGCAGTTCTATGCCGGCCATGCCTCTGCCTCCCTCATCCCTTTACAGCGCCGAAAGTCAGGCCGCCGACGATTTGTTTTTGAAGTGCGAGCGTTACGATGATGACCGGCAGCGAGTAGAGTACGGCCGCAGCTGTCATCGCGCCCCAGGCAAGCCCATAGACCGAATTGTATTCGGCGATGACGATCGGAGCCGTTTTGGTCGCCTCCGACGTCAACAGCAGCGCGTAGAGGAACTCGTTCCAGCTTGTGATGAAGGTAAAGAGCGCGGTGACCGCTATCCCCCCTGTCATGACCGGAAGGACAATCTTTCGAAACGCCTGGAATCGTGTGCAGCCATCCATGCGCGCCGCTTCTTCGAGCTCCTTCGGTACCCCCTCGAAGAAGGCGGACATAAGTAGCAGTGCCAGCGGTACCGCAGCCGACGTGTGAGCGAGAACCAAGCCTGGAATTGTATCGAGCAAACCTAGCGACTTCAAAAGCTGGAACAGCGGCACTCCGAGCGCCACCGACGGCACCATGCGCGTCACCAGTGCGAATAGTAGGAAAATGGTGGTGATCCGGCGCCGGTATTGCGTGGCAACGTAAGCAGCAGGCACGGCCACTGACAGCGACAGAGCAGTTGTCAGCACCGCGACGGTGAGCGAATTGACGAAGGCTCTCGGCAGGGTTGAGGATCGCAGCACTTCGCGAAAGTTCTCGAACGATACGACAGCGGGAAAGAAGCTTGGCGGGATCTGCTGGACATCAGCCGCCGGCTTCATGGAGGTCATCAGAAGATAAATGTAAGGCAGCGCGTAGGATAGCACCAGCACGAGGGCTGCCGCGTTGATCAGGACTCCGCTGACATTGAGGCGGGGAGCTCTATGCATGTACCGGCCTCCATATTTTCCAATAGGCGACTGCCGCCAAAATCATCATGACTATGAGAAACAACGTTCCAGACGCGGAAGCCTGGCCCAGATCGCCGAACCGAACCATGCGCTGGTAGATGTTCATCGAGAACACCTCAGACGCATGACTGGGACCACCCTGTGTCTGTATCCAGATCAAGTCGAATGTCTTTGCAGCATCCACGCCCCGCACGATCACGACGACGGCGATCACCGGCCGCATCAGAGGAAGAGTGACATGCCAGAAGCGCTTGAGCGCATTCGCCCCGTCGATCCGTGCTGCCTCCAGCAGATCCTTTGGGATGTTCGTCAGCCCGGCATAGGACACCAGGGCGACAAAGGAGGTCGTCAGCCAGATGTCGGCAAAGGAAACAGAATAGATGACGATATCTTCGCTGGACAACCATGCGATCGCTTCTGGATCGCTTATGAGACCCAAACGGACGAGCCCGTAGTTCAGAATGCCGATATTGCCGACGAGCAGAAATCGCCACAGTAGACCCGCGACGATAGGCGGAACCATCAACGGCAGAGCGAAGATCGTGCGATGCCACCGCGATTGGCCGGCAAGCGCCGAAAAAAGCAGCGCCGCACAGAAGCCAAACGTAAACTCGAAGAACAGCGCGAAGACCGAATACTGAACGGTCCGCAGAGCGCTTTCCGCGACACGTTTCGAAGTGAAGGCATCGAAATAGTTCTGCAGGCCGACCCATTCGCGTATATGGGGCGTGATCGTATCGACCTTGAAAAAGGAATCGAATACCAGGAGCCCTACCGGATAAGCGACCAGTACGCCGAGGACGGCGACCGCAGGCGCGAGCATGCAAAGCACGAATCGGTCTTCACCCGACATGTCCGTCTCCGAAAGCAGAGGACGCGGGTGGCATATTCTCCCCCCGCGATGTTGAGGAATGTACGAGGCTAGTTGAGGATGTCCTCGATCGTTTCCTTGGCTTCCGTGAGGACGTCACCGACATCTGCCTTACAGGTAAGTGCCTGCTGGACGGCGGGCAGCACAGCTTCATCGACTATTTCCTGATATTTCTCGGTTGTCGGCCGACCTTGCGTCGTAGGAGCACTCAGTGTTTCAAGAAGCGGGCTGAAATGCTCATAACCGGGCTTGCCGGCATAGCTGCGATAAGCGGAATTCGTCGCGGCGAGACCGAGTGGGGCCTCGATGCCCAAAGCGTTATTGGCGATAGCAAACGCGATGAACTTTTTCGCGGCGTCCTTATTCTGGGAGGTCGACGGAACGACGTTGTACCAGGGACCGGGAATGGCTGCGATTCCAGCATCGCCAGCCAGCATCGGCGCGACGCCAACTTTGCCGCTGACCTTGGAGTCCGGGGGCGTCATCTTGTAGGCGTGCCCCCAGAATTTCATCATCGCTGTCTTGCCTTGATAGAACAGGTTCTGCGCCTCGCCCCATCCGATTTCGTTGACGTTTTCCGGGACGGAGTGATCGGTGCAGTGCGGCGCGATGTAGAACTCGAGCGCCTTCTTATGTGCCTCATTATCGATGATGACCTGCCCATCCTTGTCGAGGATCACGCCGGGCGAACCCGCCTGCAGCACATGCGCCATCCATTCCTCTGAAAACGTACCAATGGTGTCGGTGCCCCAGAAGTCAGTCTTTCCGTCGCCGTCAGTGTCACGCGTGAAGAATTTCGCAATGTCGCGCCACTGCTGCCAGGTTTTGGGCGGCGCGAGAGGATAGCCATACTTTGACTGAAAGGCCTGCTTTTCCTCCGCCTTATCAAACAGATCCTTACGATAGAACACGATCTCGGCATTGGCCCAGGCAGGCATACCGATCAGTTTGTCACCGACCTTCGCGTCGGCAAGCAAGACAGGCGGTAGATCCGAGCGAACCGCATCGGTGAAAAGCGCCGAGAGATCCTCGACGTGGCTTGCGAACTTCGCATTCCATACGACGTCGATCGTCACGACATCGAACGCGGAAGAACCTGAGGCGATTTCGGCCGAGAACTTGTCAAAGACACCCTGATAGGGAACGACGGTGAAGTTCACCTTGATGCCTGTTTCGGCGGTAAACTTCTCGGCGACTGCCTTCTGCAACATTTCGCCGCCGCCTTCGACCAAAATATTGATGGTTTCGGCATTGGCAGTGGCGGCCATGAAAACAAGCGCGAGTGCGCTAGCACCAAGAAATTTCTTCATCGATTCCTCCCATTTGGCTCGTTGCACTTGCGTTGAGCCCTCCTTCTTGGCGCAAAGGTAATCCTCGTATGACGACGTTGTCAATATCGAATGTCGACGTTGTCAGAAAAATATGTCGACGTTGTCATGCGTCTGGTTTAAAACGAATCGCGGCAAGGAGATTTGCGGACATGGTGAGCATAGTCAGCGTCGCGAAAGTGGCGGGGGTTTCGAACAAAACTGTCTCTCGGGTCATAAACGGCGAACCTTATGTGGCCGAGGAGACAAGGGAGAGGGTAGAAAAGGCCATTCGAGACCTCGGATACGTGCCGAACATGGCCGCGCGCCTCATCCGCTCAAGTCGCTCCAACACATTTGGCATCATCACCGATTATGTGTCGACCACGCCCTACTCGGTGGATATCGTTCGCGGAGTCCAGGATTGGGCAAATGCGAACGGAAAGACCATCCTGATGGCAAACACCGGCGGCGCGTCCGAGCGGGAGGCGGAAATTTGGAAGATGTTCCAATCCCATCGCATCGACGGTGTTCTCTATGTAACGATGTTTCATCGCATCGTCGACCCCGTAACCGGCGATGTCAGCATCCCCACGGTGATGATTAACTGCAGGCCTCAGACGAACGAACTGTTACCGTCGATCGAGCCTGATGACTACCAGGGCGCGCAAGATCTTACCCGCTATCTGCTTGACAGGGGGCATCGAAAGATCGGCTACATCCGGCTCAATCCCATCTTGTTGGGTGCGCAACTGCGCCTCGATGCCTTCCGTAAAACCGCTGGAGACTTTGGCCTTGCAGAGAGCGACTTGAGTATCCGTCTGGGCATGGAAGGACCGGTTGGAGCGGAGAAGAACTACGTTTTTGCCGTTGCCACAGAGATGCTACAACAAAAGGATCGACCGACTGCAATCATGAGCGGCAATGACGAAATGACGATCCAAATCTACATCGCGGCAATGGCATTGGGTCTCCGCATCCCCGAGGATGTCAGTATTGTCGGCTTTGACGATTTTCGGACGGTTTCCCTGGCGCTGAAGCCGGAACTGACCACTGCGGCCTTGCCTTATTACGATTTAGGTCTGGAAGGGGCGGAAATGTTGAATAGCGTGGTGGCGGGAAGCAAGGCCCGTCCGAGCAGTCGCGTTGTGCCCTGTAAACTGGTCGAACGAACATCAGTGTGCTCCTTATAATCCGATTTCCAGAACCGAGAACGTCTGGTCGAGCTTGTTGAAGAGCGGAGCCGCGCGCCGGGGTGTCGGTCCCGGTTCCCGGTTTTTTGCCGGCGCTATGCTGAACCTCCTGCGGCAACCCTTTTAACCGGCCTTGCGGGAGACGAACGGCTTTCGCAGTTCCTGCTACAGCTGATATGCCCTTCCTAGTTTGGACGCTTCTGCCCAGCGACCTAAGAGCTCTCACCGCGCAGGTCCCGCGTCACCAGCCCGAGCAGATGGCGATGCTCATCCAGCCATTGCGATATCGCCTTCAGTTCACGACCGATCTCGTGTTCGGCGAAAGATCGAATACACTGGCTTGGACCGTGCGTTCTTGGCGCATTGTCGGCTCCGGCGGTTACGGGTTTGTCTTTAGAATCAGTATCTTGATCTAAAGTATACCGGAAACCGTCGGGCTTTGCCCGCCGAGGTATCGCGATTCATACAATAATTTCAGAAGTTTACCGTTTCTGGACGGGCACTAGCTAGACTATTTCTTTCTGGATCCGGCCTGCAAGCGCTCGAGCATCTTGGATAGAGTGTGTTGCCGGTGCCTTTCATCACACGCCAGATCCGAGCACGAACGCGCGACCGCTCGGGATGACAGCCGGTGGAGGCGACCGAACGCCAAGGAGATGGGCTCCATAGCGCACGTCGCATGCGCTCAACGCTTTTACTCGCGTGCGGCAGCTCAAAATCAGGGTTTCGTTTGCTCTGAAATTCCCCAGATAGAACAGATTGAGGGTTGTGTTTACGGATAGAGTCCTTGACGTCTCCAAATCTTTGAGAAATGCTAAGATGTCAGACCAATTTAAAAGTCTGACTGCCTATAAGAATTTGGGGAACCATGAAGGCACCAATCAGCGATAGGCCGGTCATTCGGCCGCTTCCGGCAATGGATCGGGCTCGCCAAGTCACGGACGCGCTTGCTGACTACGTCGAGCGTGCCCGCCTGAAAGCCGGCGACCGCTTGCCGGCCGAACGCGAGTTGATGGCTGCCTTGGCTGTCGGGCGTTCCACGATCCGCGAGGCGATCCGGCATTTCCAGGCGCTGGGTGTCACCGAGACGCGCAAGGGCAGCGGTACCTACCTGCTGAAGCCCGTTTCGAAGGGCACCATCCACATGCCGCTGTCGCTCGAAACCGCGCATCTGCGCGATGCTCTGCTTCAGACGCTAGAGGTTCGCCGAGGCATCGAATGCGAGGCCTGCATGGTCGCGGCATCAAAGAGAACCGAAAAGGACTTGGTTCTCATTGAGCAAAACCTGAACGAGATGGAGCGCGTCCATATCGAGAAGGGCACGTCGGGTCCCGAAGATCTTGCCTTCCACCTCGCCATCTATGACGCGACGAATAATCCGCTCTTCCGCCAGCTTCTCGAGCAGATGCGCGAGACGTTCTGGCAGTTCTGGGAGCACCCGTTCGAGCGGCAGGATTTCGCCCGGCGGTCTTTTCCGTTCCACCGCACCCTCTTCAACGCGATTGCTGCCCGGAACCCCGAGGCCGCGCGGGAAGAGACACTGAAAATCCTCGCAGTCGTCGAGGAAGACATCAAGGAAATGTCCAAATGAGCAACGGTGCAGATCCGTTCGAACTTGCCTCCCTCATCACGGCGCACGACGAAGGACACTTCGCCGAAGCAGTGGTGCCGCCGATTTTTCAGACCTCGCTTTTCACTTTTTCCGATTACGACGACATGATCGCCTCCTATCGCGGCGAGAAGGTTCGGCCGATCTACACGCGTGGCCTCAACCCGACGGTGCGTATGTTCGAAGAAATGCTGGCGAAGCTCGAAGGTGCCGAAGACGCGCTCGGCTTTGCAAGCGGCATGGCGGCAATCTCGTCTGCGGTGTTGAGTTTCGTTGAACCCGGCGACCGGATCGTGGCGGTCAAGCACGTCTACCCCGACGCCTTCCGGCTGTTTGGCACGATCTTGAAGCGGATGAAGGTGGAGGTCACCTATGTCGACGGCCGTGACGAAGAGGCCGTGGCCCGGGCACTGCCTGGTGCGAAGGTCTTCTACATGGAGAGCCCGACGAGCTGGGTGATGGAGGCACACGACGTCGGTGCGCTGGCCGCACTTGCCAGGCAGCATGGCGTCGTCACCATGATCGACAACAGCTGGGCCAGTCCGTTCTTCCAGCGGCCGCTGACATTGGGTGTCGATCTCGTCATCCACTCGGCCTCCAAGTATCTCGGCGGGCATAGCGATGTCGTCGCCGGCGTCGTTGCCGGCTCCAAGGAGATGATCGCCCGCATCAAGGCCGAGGCCTACCCCTACCTCGGCGGCAAGCTTTCGCCGTTCGACGCGTGGCTTCTGATCCGCGGCCTCCGCACCCTGCCGATCCGCATGAAGGCGCACGAGGCGGCTGCGCTCACGATCGCTAGGCGCCTGCAGGAGCTGGGCGTCGTGGAAACCGTCTGCCACCCGGGTCTCGCCAACCGACTGCCCGCCGGCCTCAACGGCACGTCCGGCCTGTTCTCATTCATATTTCGCGAAGGCGTCGATATCCGTGCCTTCGCGGATCACCTCAAGCTCTTCAAACTGGGTGTGAGCTGGGGTGGGCATGAAAGCCTGATCGTACCAGGCGAGGTCGTGCTCCAGCAAAAGGCACAACCGAATTCCGCGCATACCTTCGGAATCCATGCGCGGTCCGTACGCCTCCATGTCGGTCTCGAAGGAACCGAGGCGCTGTGGAGAGACATCGAAGAGGCGCTCGCCGTCGCTTCGTGACGCTTAAAACTTGAGGAAAAAACCTGGAAGGGGGAACTGACTATGAAAACACTGATAACTGCAACCCTGCTTGCCACGATGATGGCTGGAACGGCACTTGCCGATACCACGCTGAAGCTTGTCGAGGTCATCACCAGCCCTGAGCGTACCGAGACGCTGAAGTCGATCGTCGGCAAGTTCGAGGCCGCAAACCCCGGCACCAAGGTCGACATCATCTCGCTGCCCTGGAACGAGGCGTTCCAGAAGTTTGCGACGATGGTATCGGCCGGCGACACGCCTGACGTCATGGAAATGCCGGACACCTGGCTTTCGCTCTATGCCAACAACGGCATGTTGGAAAGCCTCGAGCCCTACCTTGCCAAGTGGGAACACACCAAGGGCCTGACGCCGCGCGCGCTGGAGCTCGGTCGCGACATCAAGAACACCGCCTACATGCTGCCTTATGGCTTCTATCTGCGCGCGCTGTTCTACAACAAGAATCTCTTCAAGGAAGCCGGCGTCTCCGCGCCGCCGAAGACGATGGACGAGTTCGTCGCCGCCTCCGAGAAGGTCTCCAAGCTTCCGGGCAAATCCGGTTACTGCCTGCGCGGCGGTCCGGGCGGCCTGAACGGCTGGGTGATGTTCGGCGCGACCATGGCGGGCTCCAACAAGTTCTTCAATGAAGACGGCACCTCCACCATGAACAGCGAAGGCTGGGCCAAGGGTCTGGAATGGGTCGTCGATCTCTACAAGAAGGGCCTGGCACCCAAGGACAGCGTCAACTGGGGCTTCAACGAGACCGTTGCCGGCTTCTACTCCGGCACCTGCGCGATGCTCGACCAGGATCCGGACGCGCTGATCGCCGTTGCCCAGCGCATGAAGCCGGAGGATTTCGGCGTCACCAAGATGCCGGTCGGCCCGAGCGGCAAGGGCTTTACGACGATCGGTTTTGCCGGCTGGTCGATGTTCACCACCAGTCAGAACAAGGACCTCTCCTGGAAGCTGATCGAGACGCTTGAATCGCCGGAAGGCAATATCGAGTGGAACAAGCGCACAGGTGCTCTTCCGGTCCACACCTCGGCAGCAACGGATCCCTTCTATGCGAGCGATCAGTTCAAGGGTTGGTTCGACGAACTGGCCGATCCAAATATCGTCCCGACGGTGATGCCGACCTACCTCGAAGAATTCGCGTTCTTCAAGGATTCGCTGGCGATCAAGACGACGCAGCAGGCGCTGCTCGGCGATATCACGCCGAAAGAGCTGGCCGACCAGTGGGCAGACTATCTCACCAAGGCTCAGCAGAAGTACCTCGCCAAGAAGTAATCAGCAATCAAAAGGCGGCGGAGCGATCCGCCGCCTCCTTCTCCCTGATGACGACGGCGCGTCGTTGCGCTGCGAAAACGGAATTTTGCCTGATGACCATGACCGCCGATACGCTCGACAGTCGCCGTGACCGAAGGTCGTGGCTGAAGCGCGTCGCAGATGCCTCGGAACCCTATCTCTACAGTGCGCCATCGTTGATCCTCATCATTGCGGTGATGCTTGTGCCGCTCGCGATCGGCGTCTCCTATGCGTTCCGTGACATCCAGCTGCTCAATCCTTTCTCAGGCGGGTTCATCGGCCTCGAGCACTTTCGCGCGCTTTCCCAGGATGCTGCCTTCTACGGCGCATTGAGGAATACGCTTTGGTGGACCGGGGCTTCTGTTGTCCTGCAGTTCGTTTTTGGTCTCATCCTGGCACTGCTGCTCGACAAGCCATTCTGGGGCAGGGGCATCGTGCAGGCGCTGGTGTTCCTGCCATGGGCCGTTCCCTCCTTTCTTGCCGGCCTCAACTGGGCATGGCTCTTCAATCCGGTGATCGGGCCGATCCCGCATTGGCTCTATGCACTCGGTCTGATGAACGAGCCGGGCAACATCCTGTCGGATCCGCACTATGCGATGTGGGGTCCGATCATTGCCAACGTGTGGTGGGGCATTCCGTTCTTTGCGATTACGCTTCTCGCGGCGCTGCAGGCGATCCCGCGCGACCTCTACGAAGCGGCGTCAATTGACGGTGCCACGTGGTTTCAGCGTTTCCGGTCGATTACGCTCCCCTTCCTCGCACCGACGATTGCCATCACCGTGCTCCTGCGCACTGTCTGGGTCTCGAACTTTGCCGACCTGATCGTCGTTATGACCGGGGGCGGACCTGCTGATCGCACCCAGATCGTCGCCAGCTACATTTTCACCCAGGCCTTCAAGCGGCTCGACTTCGGCTATGCCTCGGCGATCGCGCTGGTGTTGCTTGGCCTGCTGCTTGCCTATTCGATGCTGATCATCCTGCTGCGGCAGACATTGCTGAACAAGGATTGAGGCCATGAGACGATCCATCCTTCCGACCATCGCTCACCGACTGGCGATCCTCTGCTACATCGCCTTTGCGCTATTTCCGCTTTTCTGGCTGCTGAAGGTTTCGGTCACGCCGAACGACCTGCTCTATTCCGAGGGCGTGCGCATGTGGCCGTCGCGGACGACATGGGAACACTACACCTTCGTCATTCAGCACAGTGCCTTTCCGACATTCTTCAAAAACAGCCTGATCGTGTCGGGATCGACGGCCATCGTCGTCACCATCTGTGCGTCGCTCTCAGGCTACGCCCTGTCGCGGTTCAATTTTCGGGCGAAGTACTGGATCGTGGCACTGATGCTTCTGACCCAGATGTTCCCGCTGGTCATGCTCGTCGCGCCGATCTTCAAGATCCTATCGCCATTGCATCTCACCAACAGCCTGACTGGCCTTGTCGTCGTCTACACAGCCTTCAACGTGCCGTTTGCGACCTTCCTCATGCAGTCCTTCTTCGACGGCATTCCGAAGGATCTCGAAGAAGCGGCGATGATCGACGGCGCGACGCAGTTCACGGCTTTCCGGCAGATCATCCTGCCACTGACACTTCCGGGCATTGCGGCAACGCTCGGCTTCGTCTTCACGGCCGCGTGGAGCGAGTTGCTTTTCGCGCTAATGCTGATCAACGGCAATGATGCCGCGACCTTCCCGGTCGGGCTTCTCACCTTCGTATCCAAATTCTCGGTGGATTTCGGGCAGATGATGGCGGCGGGCGTTCTCGCGCTCATTCCGGCCGGTCTCTTCTTCCTGCTCATCCAGCGTTATCTCGTCCAAGGCCTGACGGCCGGCGCGGTCAAGGGTTAGTCACATGGCATCGATCGATATCCAGAACGTCAAGAAAGCTTACGGTCACGTGCAGGTGCTGCATGACGTCGACCTGCGCATCAAGGACGGCGAGTTCGTCGTTCTCGTCGGTCCATCAGGCTGCGGCAAGTCCACATTGCTGCGCATGATCGCCGGCCTCGAAGACGTGACCGGCGGCGAGATCCGCATTGCCGGAAACCGCGTCAACGAACTGCATCCGAAGGACCGCGACATAGCCATGGTTTTCCAGTCCTATGCGCTCTACCCGCATATGAACGTCGCCGGCAACATGAGCTACAGCCTGAAACTCAGGAAAACGGCGAAGGAAAAGATCGCAAGTGCTGTCGGTGCTGCTGCCTCCAAGCTCGGTCTCGACCCTTTGCTGGAACGCCGGCCAAAGGCGCTTTCGGGCGGACAGCGCCAGCGCGTCGCCATGGGCCGGGCCATCGTGCGGCAGCCGAAGGCTTTCCTCTTCGACGAGCCATTGTCGAACCTTGACGCTCGCCTGCGCGAGCAGATGCGCGCCGAGATCAAGAAACTGCATGGGGAACTCAAGGCGACCTCGGTCTACGTGACCCACGACCAGATCGAGGCCATGACGCTGGCGGACAGGATCGTCGCCATGCATGGCGGCGTTGTGCAGCAGGTCGGTAGCCCGCTCGAGCTTTACGATCGCCCCGCCAATCTTTTCGTTGCAGGCTTTATCGGTTCACCGGGCATGAATTTCCTTGAGGCAACCTATGACAAGGGCAGCGCCCGGTTGAAAGACGGCACGATCATCGCGCTCTCCGAGTCCTTTGTCCTTTCGAACGGTGACCAGGTCACGATCGGCATTCGACCGGAACATGTGACCATGACCTCAGACGGCAGCGGCATGACGGCCACGGTCGAACTGATCGAGCCGACGGGCTTCGGCATTATCCTGCACTTGTCGCTCCACGGTCTGCCGTTCAAGATATTCACGCAGAACCGCGATGCCCTGGCTGCAGGACCGCAGGTCAATGTCGCCTTCCCAGCCCAGCATCTGCATGTCTTCGACAGCAAGGGGAACCGCGCTCGCTGATTTCGATCTCGACGTGACCCTGGTAGATCTCCGCGAGGGATTTTAGATCCCTTGCGTCTGCCAGTTTCGCCACGCCCGCGCGTCAGAGGCATTCCCTTCGGCACGATCGCCGCGACGTCCTGACGCCCTGTCTACTTCGGCCAGGGCGTCAAGCCACCGGAAGGCAAGGACGGGAAAGACCTCGCCATCGAGTACGCTCAGCGCGAGAATAGCGTTCTCCCAAACACCAAAGCAGAGTAGATGAATGCCGCCGAGGCGATCGGCGTCTGCACTGCTGGCGCAACTGCGCGATCCCCAAGATCAATTGGATGCAGCAACGGTTCAAAACTGCGCACCGGAGCCTATGAGCAGAAGCGGAGTGCGGTATGACATCAGCTAACAACGCTCAGGCATCGGATGCCGGCCTCTTGAGCTGCGCGGATCAATGCCTCGCGAGCAGCGACCGGCGGGATCAGGCCGTTGATGGCGTCGAGACAGGCTTTGACGGCGATAACGTACTCTTCACCATCGTCGTTCGGCCACCTCGTGATAAGCATCTCGGCGGCGTCTCGAAGGGTTCGCACCGGCTTGCATCCCTGCTGATCGCTCCAGACGAATGCCATGGCGGGAAATTCTCTGCATGTGTACCGAAACATTACGACTGGTCTCCACACGGTGAGTATTTCAGTAACCCTGCAAGTACCGTACCAGACGAGGTAGCGGCATGAAGGTCCGTCGTCGATCAGATCCTGAACTTGGCTTGGTCCGGCAAGATGGAGGACGCGGGATCGCGCCAGCTCGACCTTGCGTCGGCGCCCGACCTATAAAAGCACAACAGGCAGTGCCGCGCCGATGCGGCCTGCGGGACGTAACGGCGAGGGCCCGGTTTCCTCGTAAAGCCGAGCCCCGCCATCACCGTCTCATGGTTACTGAGCGCGGCCGCAGTGAAGTTAGCGTTTGGAACCTGTAGGTCAAGCATAGCATGAGCATTGAAAGGGCATCGGGTTGGCAGGAGATATTGATATGAGCAGCRGCAAYCAGTTYGAYCCAATGGCATCATGGGCTCGATTATCSGARCGGGTSGAGAACCARGGCAAGGACATYGTMGAYCTGCGTTCGAACATGAACACCGGKTTTCAGACGATCAACTCCGCAATTGGAACCCTATCGAACGAGTTGCGCAACAACAGCAAAACGCAATGGCCCGTGATCTGGTCGGCGGCCGGCGTCTGCTTCGTCGTCCTGTCGGGCCTCGGGGCCTTCTTCTATGGCACTCTTAGCAAGACACAGGATCGGCTGGATACTGCCATCGCGAAGGTGACGGAATCGGTCGTGACGCAGAAGGAAATGGAATGGCGCACTGCGCGCGGGGCGGAAGACCGTCAGCGAACCGAAGCAGCGGTCAAGGATCTTCGCGATAGGATGGTCCCGCGCGAAGAGCTTGATCGTATCTTCGCGAGCCAGGAGCAATGGAGGCTAGACCTCCGGAAAAGGCTCGACCGCCTCGACCGGTAGTTAAATCTCGCTCGATGCGAGCGGATTTTTATTGCACAGGATCGTAGCTAAATATTTCCACTACAGTTTTCTCCGGAAACGCCGGGCGGTCGTCTGGATAGCGACGCGTTACTTGGCTGAGCATCCCGCTATCTCTTGATATCAGGATGTCGGTGTCTATGGCATTCGTGAACTGGTGCCAACGCGCTTTGTAATGTAGGTTCGGTGCGTCGGATCGTTCAGCAGCAACAATCTTGCAATCAGTAAATTTGGGACCGATGACATCTGCCAGAGGAGCCTTGCTCCGAGGATCGCGTTTCCATGTTTTCTGGAAAACGTATTTCGCTGCCTCTTCCGTCTCGGTAAACCTCCACTCCATAAAGGGCTTTACTGTTCCATCGGGCTTTATGAGCGGCATCTGAGTGGAATAGCGAGGATAGGCTCGCGACTTGGCATATGCATCGTTCACCTCAGAACAGGAAGGGTCCATAGTTACCTGATCGGCAACCATAGGTTCTGCAGCATGGACCGGCGTAGGGTCTATCGCCAGCAAGGTGTGACAGACGAGGCCTAGTTGGAAAGCATTTCGAAGACGACGCATAGCTGATCCATTGATTGCATTGGTCAATTTCAGGCATAGCGTCGCAGAGAGGGTTCGTAAGGCGGCGGTAATTGTCGACGTCATAATTCGGCTAATGCTTCTTCCATGCGCGAACATCGTCTGGCAGCCGATCGCTTACGCTCAACTTGCAATCCGTATCTTCCTCGAAGTTGCACGTGGTAAATCGAACCTTCAGCACCTGACCGGAATATTTCCGGTTCGGCGCTCGCTTGAACGGCGCAGCTTTTATGACTGCGTTACGAAGCATGGTTTCAAGGCTTTTCCGCAAGGCATCTGGCTGTCCCGCGGAGACAATCCTTGGTCCCCGTATAAGATCACCTGAGCCATCGATCATATAGAAGGCTATTGCCTGGGCTTGACCACTATCCAGCAACTCGAGCCAATTTGCTGGCTTCGCTGCAGCCTGCGCAATCAACTGATTGTAGATCGATGGTGTGTCGGCGCCGTAGCTGAAACCCGCAGGCGCGATCAGCAGCAGCCCTGAGGTAAAAGCGACCCGTGTAAGAAGCATAATTGTGGCTTTCCAATTATCTGTGATGCTGGGGAAGAAAATCTAGATCAAAAGGATAAAGCAGAATGTCATAAACACCGTGAGGAGGCAGGTATGCGACACCCATGGAAATATGCGTTTTGACTCGTGATACTTGCGCTTCCGTGATTTAGGCGGCGGTGGCCCATACGGTCCTTCTCCGTTCGGAGCGAAATAAACCCTCCCGGCAGCCATATGGAGCAAGAGCGAAATCGCTGGGACGGTCACGAGCAGATAGATTCTCCACGGGATGGAAATTGAATGCAAGTTTATCAGCTGGACTGCCAATAGCGGCGACGTAAAAGGAGCGGCTAAGAAGCTTGCAAAAAGTAGCGAGATCAGTCCAACCAAGCAGCCAAAAGCGAGGATTAGGAAAAGCTCGACTTTTTCGCTGGCAGTCACAGTTCGATCTCCACGAGCATCGAAGCTCGTTCAGTTACCCGGTGCCACCACGATGCGACGTCTGTGGACACAGTAATTCCCTAATCGTCCCGGAGGTCGATCGCATCGGAAGGAGCTTCGATTTTCTCTCTATCAGTCTCGAAAACGTCTATCATTACTGGAGACCCCAGCGGCGACTGTTTGGTGAAGTGACGAGTGACTTTGATAAACTTCGAGGTGCCTGCGGAAATTATAACTTCCGACTTCGCGTTGTACCCGTTTCTGGCCCAATCGACCCGATAGATCTTAACGGGAATTCCGCCATATGTACGGTCGAAAGGGCCAGCGCAGTTGCGAAAAACAGCTCCAATTCCATCCACCGTTTTTTGGTAATCCCTATAGCGCAGATGCCAACTACCTAGCCCCTGCCGATCATAGGCAGCGCGACCGATGTATTTGCTGCTGTCCAAAAGCTTGATTGAACCTGTAGGTTCGACACCATAAATGGTGACGGCGAAATTTCCTGCTGCCGTGTTGACGTACGAGCGATTAACAAAATCGCATGAAGGATCTTCCCCCAACTCCCGACTGGATGCTCCCGAGGTACGGACATCTTCGCCCTGGACGACGTGGACCGGTACCAAGTAGGCGGCAACAAGAGCTGTGGCAACAAAAGGGATTGATCTCATACCCGTAATGCTCGCGTCACGAGCTCGAGCAGTTCTTGCTGCGCATCGCATTCTGAATGGCCTGCACCTTGCCCTTAGCCACTGCAACTTGGCCTTCCTTGTCTCCACCAAACGTGCTCGATGCTGGCACGCCAATCAGAAATACGCCGACGGCATCGCCGGTGGCCGCCTGGTTCTGCAAGTCTGAAACGGCAGCAAGGCTTTGCTTTTCTTTGGCCAGCTCGGTGGCCAGCACAGGACATGCGGACCCTGTATAAGCCGCCATCGGAATATCAACCGGGACGATTGCATCTGGACGCTTGGCGCAAGAAGTTGCTGCCAGCAGACCTGCTAGCACGACGTAGCGAATTTTCATGATTCCCCTCAGAATTTCCTTAACCCGGAATCGACTATGCATGTCTGCGTTCGCTGGGACAGAAATACTTTAAGGTTGAGAGTTCTTTTCCACTGTCGCAACTCTACGGGGAGCATTGACCTAAAAGAAAAGGCCGGGAGGGGGCGGCCAGTTCATATCCGAAAAGCGCATGCGTGTATCCTCGTAAGGATCGACCGCCGCATGTCGAAGGGGTTGGAATTGGCTCCCGCCCGGAGCCGAGCAGATAAATGGACTAGGTGTTCCTCGTCGTCAAGATGGGCTTAGAGTGAGACGCGCGATCGGCAAAGCATAGCGCTACGGTGTAAGCGAGTGCTGCCTGCCCGCAGCTGCCAGCTCTGCCGTTCTACGCAATCCCTAGCGTGTCAATAATGACAGGTGGACGGGGCGTGCGGCTTAAAGCCCTTGATGGTGTGCATTCGGACTTCGCCTTACTCGGCAAGGCATGTGAGCAGTATTGCGGCGCGGCAAAGCTGATCACCGGTCTAGGCGCTGGAAATCACTCAATCACGATCCGTCCGAAGAACACCTCGGCATGGACCACGTTGGACTATCTCGGCGTTCCGTCGGTAGATTCGCCACCGGTTCTCGTCTCGCAGATCCCATACATCAAGGACTGGGCTGCGGGTGGATACGTCACCACACAGGCCGTTGTAGATCAGGCGAACGCTGTCATTGGGGGCGTTGTGGACGAGTCGAAGCTGGCAGGATTCCCCGTTCAGCTGGTCAAAATCAACGAATTCTATGACACGCTCACCGGCTGCGGCCCTGACAACATTCATCCGAATGACAGGGGCGTCGGTCAGATCGCGCTATCGTTCCTCGACAACATTTCCCTCAACTGATCGCTCGGGCTTCCTGAACTTCAGGCGTCGGTGGATCACGTCTATCACCGGCTGCTCAATAAACCGGTATGTCATCGCGGATATGGCGACGACACAGGCGAGGACTGGAACGATCAGCATCCGGATGTCGTGCACCCACTGCACAAGAACATCCAACACCAGAGCGTGGACCAAGTAGATCGAATACGAGATCCGGCCGACGAACGCGATTGGCTCCAAACTGTATTTTGGTGGACTTGCTACCGATGCCAGTATGACGATAACCGCGCCAATTGCGGCAGTGATGCTTTGCAAATGCCAAGCAAGGTTTCTGTCGCCAGGATATGGCACGGTTATCATCGCCAGGATGATAAGAAATCCGCCTACCGACGCTCCCGGCTTCCCGAGCCACGACGGGATATCGCGATAGCGCACCAATACCGCGGCTGCGGCACCAAGAAGGAAATGGTCATAGTTTGCGATTGTCGGGTCAATTTTGACACTCATCGCTACCGCGAACGTCGTTGCTCCAATGAGCCCAAAGCTAACAAGGAGCTTCGTTGCGCCGCTCGTCCGGAGGGGCATAGCCGAGATGGCGAGCAGCACAAACGGGAACGAGATATAGAACCAAAATTCCACGTATAGCGTCCAAAGAACGCCTATGCCGTATCCCATCCAATCCTCTACGGGCCGGCTGAATGTAGCGAGAGCAAGGAAGTTTTTTTGGAAGATCGGCAGAGTTTGAGGCTGGATGACTACGAAGAAGAACGCCATGGCCGCCAGGAGTACGGCGTACATCGGATAGATTCTGCCGATCCGACGACCTATGAAGGTGGCGATGTTTGGAGCGGTCAGCATCCCGTCCCGTAAGAGCATGCTGCATATGAGATAGCCGCTCAGAACGAAAAAGACACTGACGCCCACCGCGCCGCCCGGAGCGTATTCCGCCTGATAGTGTCCGATGACGACAGCAGTGACGGCAACAGCTCGAAGCCAATCGAGCGATGTACGCGGTCCTTTGTCATCGTTTCTCCTAGCTCGTCTTAATCGAGCGATACACCACAACGTGAAATCCTACAATCTGGAGACTATCAATGGCGCGAAACATCAACGCCACGAGCGAAGCTGCGCTCAAGCAGTGGGAATCGTTCATCCCGTTCGTCTACGACGATGCAGACGGCAAACCGGGGCTGAGGAAGACGCGGCTGCGGCCGGGTACGAAGGTGCGCGGCACCGCAACGCAGGGCTACGGCCACACTGGCCCAGACGTTTATCCCGGCGCCCACGATATCACCGAGGCGCAAGCCGTCGTCTGGCTTCGCAGCGACCTCAATCCGTGCGAGCGAGCCGTTGAAACATCGGTGAAAGTCGATCTGACGGAAAACCAATTCGGCGCCCTCGTCATGTTCACCTTCAATGTTGGAACCGGTGCCTTCAAGGGCTCGGCACTGCTCAAGAAGCTGAACCAGGGAAACTACAACGCCGTTCCTGCCGAGCTGGCCAAATGGAACAAGACCACGATCGACGGCAAGAAGGTCGTGAGCAACGGTCTCGTCAATCGTCGGGCGGCAGAGGCGGGCTGTGGGCCAAGGGCGGGTTCATCCAATCCAGCGGCTCGCCGGCCCTCAAGGCAAGCGCGCCATTGATCTCGAAGGATGCCCTTGCTGTTGGCACGGCGGCGCTCTCGGGCGGAGGCCTGCAGTTCGTGCCTACGACTGGCCCGATTGCCTATGCCCTCGGCGCCATCCTCGTTGCTGCCGCCTTCGTCCTTCTCTGTACATCCAGAAGCGGCGGGAAGCCTGATGTTCGGGCTTGGGCTTCTCGATCTCATTAAAGGCGGCCTCGGGCTCGTCCTCGGAGCGGCTCTTGTCTTCTATCCTGCCAAACTCATCGGCCGGGGCGAGGGACGTGAGTCCGTTCGGGCCGAAGCAGCCAAGGAAGCCTTGGAACGCATTGACACATTGGAGAAGAACAATGCCAACTTCCGCAACCTTTCGGATCGCGACCGTTGTCTTGTTTTCATGCGCGATAGCGGGCTGTCAGAATCAAGCTGCGATTAATGGGAGCGGATATCAGTTCGTTCGCTTCCAGAGCCCAGAGGCGGCGCGGGCAGCTTCACAGGACGCGTTGGCAGGACCGGCCATCTCCTCGAACAACAAGCAGTGCCGCGCTGATGTGGCGTGCAGGAAATGACGGCAAGGGCCCCACTTCCTCGTAAAGCCGAGCCCCGCCACCGTCTCATTGTTAGTGAGCGCGGCGGCAGTGAAGCTAGCGTTTGGAACCTGTAGGTCAAGCATAGCATGAGCATTGAAAGGGCGTCGTGGTTGAACGGTGGATGAGATGACAGGCGGCAGTGAGGCATCAAGGGTTTATCACGACGCCATGACTGCCCAGCTCGGGGAACGTATGACCAATCTAGGTCGCCAGCAGACCGATCTCGAAAACGAGATGCGTTCTGGGTTTAAGCAGATGGGGGCCGCCCGTCTCCTCGTTGGCCAACGAGACCCGCAATTCCATACCGACCACGATTGCGCAATAGGCCGCGATGGCAGGCGCTTGGGTTCGCCCTCACGTTCAGCACAATTGTCGGCGGCTTGGCGTACCGGCCGATCCAGTCGGCGCCAAACGATTTTGAAGGCGTCCGTCCTGGTCATTTCTGAAAAGATGGTGACACAAAAGGAGATGGAGTGGCGTATTGCCAGATCGGCAGAGGATCGTCAGCGAACCGGACGCTGCAGTTAAAGATCTGCGTGATGCGCCGGTTCCAAGGGAGGAGGTCGATCGCGTCCCTGCTGGCTATGCGCAGCAGGGGGAAGACCAGCAGCGGCAGATTCATGAGATTCGGACAGAACTGAGGGGGTATGAGGGCGGTAACAACACCAATCGGCTGGCGGGGTCAGTTGTCGACGCGACCGATCTTCAAGCGTGGTAGTACGAATTCCTCATTCTTTGGCGGCTTCGGAGTAGACGGCCGATCCCGATCGATCATTCGCCATTCACGTTCAAGGCGTTCCACAACGCTTGCAGGTACAGTTTCCGGCATAACTCTCTCCCTTTTCTGCATGCCTATAAGCGAAAGCGCAGATACAGGACAATTKAGCTTTATTGGTACCGATAACGCGAAAGGTTAAACGCAATACCTTTCGCCCATCATCAAATGGTGTGTTCCATTGTCGCTTGCGAAGTTTTCACTCAGCGTAGTCAACAGGGTTTTCCTGAGGCACGGCATTGTAAAAGACGAACACTAGCGGCGTTCCCGGCTCGGCTGTCGCGTCCGTGCGATATCCTGAGACCTCGCCTTCGACGGAGCTCGAGTATTCTGCGACKACTTCGCCAAATGCGTTGCGCTGGATGGCAACCTTGCGTCCGATTTCAACCTTCTCGTTTAGTTGAACCAGAACCTCAACGAATCCGCCGTGGGTCGCAAGAACAGTATGTCCGCTGTCGGCAATGAAGATGCCGCTGTCCCGCCCAGTGCGGCCCATCGGGCCGGCTATAATCCCGTGATGCTTGAGAACGTTCAACGTGCCTTCCACAAACAGCGGGATCAGCCTGTGATCCAGGATGCGCGCAGCACCAATCTCGGGGGTGAACGCCGGTATGCCGGCATCGATGAACGCGTTTGCCAGAAGAGTTGGATAGGCAGGGTTGTCGAAGATCTGATCGATGGGAAATAGCTCTGCCATGGACTTGACCTCTGGGAGGCCCATCCTAGCAAGATGGAACGCCGTGATGTTCATCCCCGTCGCTCCGGTATGAAAATCGATTGCATAGTCGGCGTTCGGCTTAAACAGCCGATTGAACAGTAGCCCGGCATGTCGGCTTGGTGCGCTGGCACCGTCTTCGTTCCCAGGCCACTCGCGATTTATGTCGATCAGATCGATCCCTCTGCCCGAGTTGGGCCATCGACGGGCCATGGCTTCCAGAGCGGGACGCGACACATCTGGGACCGCTACCACGGCACCCGACATTTCTGCCGGATCGAGCTGGCTCATCACTGTTTGTATCGTGTGGACCGGGCTGATTTCATCGCCGTGCAAACCGCTGACGAGGACTACGCGCTTGCCTGGTTTCATACCTTTTGCGACCGTCACGGACACATACCAATGTTGCCCGGTCGGCATCTGCACTCCCTGGAAATAGAAGCGATGCACACCGGGTTCCAGATCATTGACATCAAGAGCGCTGATGACCTTCTTTCCCTGGATCACGTCGCCCGTGTAGACTGTTCCTTGCGGTGCGCCTGACACACGGGCGACAGAAGAAGATGTTGCTCCCTCAGCATTCGCATTGCCGACAAGGGCCGACGCCGTGCCGACGGACGCGATGGCTGCGAATATGAAGTTTCGGCGATCTAGGCCATCCTTTGGTTCTGCCGTCATATCGAAATCTCCTCCCAGAATAATGGTGAAAAAGACAATCAATGGGAGACGAATGCAAGCGTGAATTGCCTGGCCGGCTCTCTGCTCCGACTACATCCCTCCCTTGACGGCCCCGCTTGTATAAACCCGCCAGGAGCCAGGAGCCAGGCGACCACGCAGAAACGTCTTTTGGTTCCGCCGAAATGGTTGAAGCGATGTGAAGAAAAAGCCCCGCCGAGAGTGGCGGGGCAAGTGTACGTGCTGAACATCGCGCTAGAGTGCTTCGATAGACGATACATAGGGCGTTGCCGCTTCCTTTCACCGGCGCGGTACCTTCTTGTGGGATAATCCTCCCAGCGGCGCCATTATGATCATTCGGCGAGGTACAACCACAGAGCGACGGCCATTGCCAGCGGTGCCAAAACACTCACGACAAGAATCCAGGCGAAGAGAAGTCGTTCGAAATTCATCACGCGTAAACCTGACCCATTCCGCGACGCAGGAGAGCGCGTCAAGTTTGGACTGATTTCCGCTCTCTCTTGGGGGCCGCTTCGCTTGCCGCAAGTTCAGCAGCGACTTCGGGCCTCGTTCGCCTCTCGCTGCACAAAGACGCGCTGTCTTCGCTTCGCGAGCCGACTTCTGTGCAGCGATCGTCGCGTACGCGGCCTCATCCGTCACGATCATTCGCTGTGTCCTTTGGGGGCCGCGTTCTGAAGGTGCTCTCATCGATGTTTACTTAGGGCCGGTGCCATCTCGGTCAATCGCTCCTACGAATTTCAAACTGCGACCTGACTTTCTTTTGCGCGACACTGCCCTTTATAGAAATTTTGTCGGCCCCATCTAAAGGGCCGGGAGCGACGCCTTGCGAAACTCCCGTGTCTCTCCGCAGGCCAGGCATTTCACCATTATTGCGACGTGTTGCGGGCATGCGGCGCCAAAACGTGATTTCGATGCCGCACGGTGGCAAGGTGGACGCTCGTTGCCTTAGTCTCCCGCTAGCAGTAAACTAAGTTTCGACCACTTTCAGGCGCCAAGCTTTCTCTATTCAAGCAGATCCCTCTTGCGCAGACGGGCAACGGTTCAAGAGGCAACTCCTGTTCCCGAAGACGCCTTTAGCCGATCGAGCTGCGCGCCGCTTAGTCGTTCTGTCGAACCATAGGGAGAAACGAGATGCCGCAAAATTCTGACTTTGATCCAAACGCGATGCCGCCAAGCGCTCAAGATCTTGTTGATCGCCAAAAAGCTGCAGAGCAAAGGGAACAACGAAGGGTCGAAGGAAAGGAGAAAAGTCACTTCGACATCATCAGTGAATTTCTGTTCAAGCATGTGACGGATAAGGAAATTCAGACAGTTCGGCGGTTGGTCGAAAA